>DVOQ01000039.1 GCA_018713485.1 Candidatus Avisuccinivibrio pullicola | reverse complement strand
CAGAAATGGCATTAGAATGCGGTTTAAAGTAGAATAAGGGGAGGAATTAAGGAAGATGAAAGAGGCAGATTGGCTTGGATAACCCGGACTAAGAAGCCTCAGTTAGTCCGAGTAATTGGGAAACTTTTAATTAACGTTACCAAGGTGTAACCTTGTGGAAGAACGGCGTGTTAAGACAGGACCCGGGGTTAGGGCAAGAGGTGGAGGATCGCTTATAATCGTGAAAAAGCTTTTTTTAGGGGATGACACATGATAATTGTGACAGGCGGTGCCGGCTTTATCGGCAGCAATATGGTCAAGCTCTTGAATGACAGGGGCCGCAGGGACATTCTCGTGGTCGATAACTTGAAGGACGGCCACAAGTTCATGAATCTTATCGATCTCGATATCGCCGATTACATGGACAAGGAGGATTTCCTTGAGTTAGTGCATGACGAAAAGGCCTTTGAGGCCAAATACGGGTGCAGAAATATTGACGCCATCTTCCACGAGGGGGCCTGCTCCTCGACCACGGAGTGGGACGGTAAGTACGTGATGAAGAATAACTATCAGTACACCGTCGATCTCTTTAATTTCGCCACCGCGCACCGTATTCCCTTCTTCTACGCCTCCTCCGCGGCCACTTACGGCGGCGGGAACGTCTTTGTCGAGGGACGTGAGCATGAGGGGCCGCTTAACGTTTACGGCTATTCGAAGTTCCTCTTTGACGAGTACGTGCGCGCCCGCGCCTCCACCTTACAGAGTCAGGTGGTGGGTTTCCGCTATTTTAACGTGTACGGTCCGCGCGAGTCGCATAAGGGCACCATGGCCTCGGTGGCTTTCCACTTAAACAATCAGATGCTGCGCGGCGAGAATCCGAAGCTCTTTGAGGGCTGTGACGGTTACGGTAACGGCGGACAGCTCCGTGACTTCGTGTACGTTGAGGACGTGTGCAAGGTCAATTACTGGTTCTTTGAGCACAAGGGTCCGTCGGGAATTTACAACTGCGGCACGGGCCGCGCCGAGCCTTTCCTTAACATCGCCAAGGCGGTGATTAAGTATCACGGACACGGCGAGGTGGAGTTCATTCCCTTCCCCGAGCACTTAAAGGGCCACTATCAGTCCTTTACGCAGGCCGATCTCACTAAGTTAAGAGCGGCCGGCTGTGACGTGCAGTTCAAGACCGTCGCCGAAGGCGTAGCTGAGTACATGCAGTGGCTGAACTCGAAATAAGACCCGAAGATAACGGGTACCGTTTAATCGGTCTTCTGCCCAACCGGCAGTTAGCGCTGACCTTTACGGATTATCTCACTGGCCTCGGACTGAAGGCTTTAACGCGCCCCTCCCTGTCCGAGGCGTGGGAGATTTACGTCAAAGACGATCTGAGCCTGACACGGGCGCAGCGCGAGCTTTATGCTTTCGCGCAGGATCCCTTAAACCCGAAATACCGTCAGGCTTCCTGGCAGAAAGGGGCCTCCGTGAAGAGCGAAAAGGTGTTAGGAAGGCGGGTTCCCCTGAGCTTTAGTCTCAAAAGCCCGCTTTCGCTAATCGAGCTTGCCTGCGCGCTGCTTTATTTAGCCTCGCTCCTTCTGCCCTTAGATCTCTGGCAGGGGGTTCTCCTTACTCTTTCGCTGACCTCGTTTGCTGACGTGACAGAGGGCTTTGAGCTGTGGCGGCTGTTCACGCCTATTCTGCTGCACTTTGGCCTTATGCACGTGGCCTTTAATTTAGTGATGTTCGAGGCCATGGGCAGGGCCATGGAGCGCTATATGGGGGCTAAACGCACCCTGCTTATCGTGCTCGTGATCGCGTTAGTCTCCAATCTCTCGCAGTTCCTCTTTTCCGCGTACTTCGGTCAGTACGCGCTCTTTGGAGGCCTCTCAGGAGTGGTGTACGGGCTTATCGGCTATCGCGGGGCCCTCTCGATGCGCGCAGATCTGCCTGCGGGGCTGAAGTTGCCGCCGGGGCTGCTCACCGTTTGCGCAGTCTTTGTGCTTCTGGGCTTTTTCCTAAGCGGCGTGGCGAATTTCTGCCATGTGGGCGGTATTGTCATAGGTGTCCTGTGGGGACTTTACGACAGAGGCCGTCTCGTGGTGCACCGCATCCGGCGCTAAAACGTGATGGAGACAGCCTTTTGCCGTCCTGACTGATGTTCGATCAGGCATTGCCTGCGTATGTGGTCCGATCGTCTCTGAGCTGACGCCTGTCAGCTCAGAGAGAGGCATCCCAGACGGCGGGGGCAGGTCAGAATGAAATGCCTGGCAGCATAGGCAAGCCTTTGCACAAAAGCGATCTTAGCGACGTATGCCTCCAGGCACCGGCGCAGCTTCGTACTTAGTGCTCCACGACGTCAAGAAGCACACATCTTGCAAAGCAGCGCTCGTGTGCATCTCCGCAGAACACGAGGGCAAAGCGGGCGACGCGATCCTGACTGTTATCATCAAGTCCATAGCGACGGGAGAGGATCTGCTCACGGGCTTCCTCTAACCGCGCGTCAAGGCGCTTCTCATCCGCGCTCTGCTCAAACTTAAACTCGAAAACAAGAGTGAGATTATCAGGTGGCAGATCAAGGACAAGATCGGCTCTGCCGGTGCTGGAAAGAACCTGAGGACGCGGCTTAAATCCCGCTCCGCGCAGGTTGAAGTCGATGAGCGCGGCCACCATGGCCTCATTAGTCACCGGATAGTGCTCATAGGGAATGGCCGCGAAGAGCGCGTTAAAGTAAGCGCGCAGTTTCTCAGGCTCAGGGCTTTTAAGCACTTCCGCCGTCTTTTGAATGTACTCCTCAGAATAGAGGTGCTCTTTAATGAAGAGGCGATGCCCCACCAGATTGGCAAAGGCCATGCTGATTTCCGTGTTGGGACAGGTGAGGTACACGGTATTGCTTTTTTTATAGGGCTTACTGAGCGTCAGGTAGCCGGTCTGGAACAAAAGGGAACAGGCATTGGCCTTAGGATTGACAAGGGACGACTGTATGAATTTTTCGTCACTGACGGTGATGTTTCCTGCGGCCGTTTCCAGCAGGAGCTTTTGCACATCAATCCTGTCGAGGTATATTTTAAGCAGCTGCGGAAGACCTAAACCTTCCTCATGACTCCAGTAAGGCGTAAGACGGGCCTCTTCGTCCCCGAAAAAGCGCAGTACCGACCACGTGGAGAAAACCCGTGACTCAGGTTTCCCGTCAAAGGAGTAGCCGTCATACCAGGCGGACATCTCGTCAAGGAGGGACTCAATTTGCGCCTCCGTTACCTTCTCCTCACTGATACCCGGTCTCACCGCGGCCGCGTAGCACAGATGATCACGGAAACACTGCTTCAGCTCCTC
>DVOQ01000006.1 GCA_018713485.1 Candidatus Avisuccinivibrio pullicola | reverse complement strand
AGCCCATGGCACGGCGGAGTTTTTCACCTGCCGTCTTACGGACTTTCAGCCTGACCTTAAGGGTCATTAGCATTGCGGGCATGCGCGCTCCTGAGAAGTAGAGAATGTCCTGCACTACCACGTTGCCGCCACAGTGTTCTGCCACCTGAGAAACTTTATCATTAAGGCGGGGCCGCTTCATCCGCGCAGCTAAAGCTACGCGGTTTTCGCGGCCCTTTTTCTCCTTAGGCGGTTAAAGAGCACCAGGCGCCGATGGCGATCCGGCTGCTACCCCCCATTACATAAAATCAGATCTTTTGTCAGGGACTCTTCTTTAAAAAATTTTCCCGTCCCGTGAGCCAGCCGACCGCAGCGCATGTTTATCTCTCCATCTGACCGGTTTCCAGCAGCGTCAATAAGAACACTGTAGCATGCCTTACGGAAAAAGCAAGGAGATAGAAAAACGCACAGCTCAGGCGTCACCCGCGTCTGCCGCAGCGGCGCTCCGGCCGCGCTCCCTAAAGCTTACGGCCCAGGGAGGCGGCGTCCAGCACCTTCAGGATCTCAAGCGCCACGGCGTGCACCACGGGCACGGCCACGGAATTGCCAAACTGCTCATAGGCGCGCGCGTCGGAGACCACGATACGGAAAGTCTCGGGGAAACCCTGCAGACGGGCGGCCTCGCGCGGGGTCAACTTACGCGGGTTTTTTCCTTCCTGCGCAATGAGAATTTCCGAGCCATCCTTATAGTAACGGGCCGAAAGCGTATTGGCCGAAGGCGAGTCCCTGTCAAAGAGTCCGTAGCCAAAACCCTTGCCGGCCTTCTGATTCTGCGCCTTGCGCCGCTGATGCCCCTCCCACAGCCGGTCAGACAGGGTATAGCGCTCATCCACCTCCTTATCAAGGATGTCCCCAAGACGCGTCGCCTCTCCCGTGGGTGAGGGATATCTGAAGTCCGCAAAGCAGGGCACCTGCGCTTTGTCAAAGCCCACCATATACACCCGCTCGCGGTGCTGCGGCACCCCGAAATCGCTCGCCTTGAGCACCCTGTAATAAAAGGCATAGCCCAGATCCTCAAGGGTCTTGCGGATCACCTCAAAGGTATGCCCCTTGTCATGGGTAATGAGATTTTTGACATTCTCAAGGAGAAAGGCCTTAGGCCGTTTATCCTTAAGCACCCTGGCAAGCTCGAAAAAGAGCGTGCCGCGCGTATCCTCAAAGCCGCGCTTCTTTCCGGCACGGCTGAAAGCCTGACAGGGAAAGCCTCCCACCAGAATATCGTGAGCGGGTATGTCCTCTGAGGCGATCGCCGTCAGATCACCTTCAGGGATCTCCCCGAAATTCAGGGCATAGGTCTTAGCCGCCTGCTTATTGATTTCCGAGGAAAAGACCACGTTCACGCGCCCCGTCTGACTGAAGGCAAGACGCGTGCCCCCGATCCCGGCAAAGAGATCGATCATCCTGTAGGGGGCCTGCTCCACGTTGGGAAAGGGCACATCCTCTAAATTCCCAGCCTCCTCAGGCGTAAGCACGGGAGAACCGGGCTTTACCGCGCTGCTCTCCGCCTCCTGCTTTAAGGGCGGTGAGGCAGGTTCCGCCAGGGCGCTCTCACTGCCTTCCTTTTTCACCCGGGGCTCTTCAGAGGCGCGGCGCCTGCGGCCCTTACGGGACTTTGCAGATACCGAAGCCCGGGAAGATACGTCAGAGCCTTCCGGCTTCCCGGTCTCACTTTCCGCAGTTTCGCCGCCCGCTGAACCGCTTCCCTGCGTAAATGTAACCGGCCGCTCCCCTGAACTCTCCTCATCCTGTCCTGCCTCTTCTGCCTGAGCCTCCCGCTCTGAGGTCAGCGGAAAGGATGTCTCTGCAGCAAAAGCTGCGTCCTCCGTCTCATCCTTACCTGCGCCGCTTGAGGAGGCCGGCTGTTCTTCCCTTAATTCTCCCTGCAGGGAGGCATCAAAAAGAGCAAAAAGATCTTCTGACAGAACCTCTTCGCTCTCCTGATGCGTCTCGGATGCTCTCTCTTTAGCAAGGCAGGGGGCCGCTTCTGCCGCCGCGGCCCCTTCCGTACCGGCACGGAAAGCGTGTGACTGAGACTCAGGATCCGCCTCAGTCTGAGAAGAAGGCTGCCGGCCTGAAAGCTCCGCAAAGAGAGGCAGAGAGCTCAGCGCCTCTGCCTTAGCTGCCCCGTCCCCGCGCTTTTCCTCAGGTTCAGGGCCCCGGAGGAGAACCGCGGAGCCTGAAACCGCTTCCCGGGCGTATACCTGCGCGGCGTCTTCTGCCCTCTCTTTAGCTGAAGCTTCAGGATGCTCTGAAAACCACGGGTTCCCCCGCTCATCCATAAGCTCGGTCTGGGGATTAAAGGCAAATTTTCTTTTGCGCGATGTCATGGTTCTTCCCGGGGTTCGTCAAAAAACTGAAAAAAGCTGATCGGGCTATTATACTAAAGGCAGGCCGGATTACCTGACCCTTAAGAGAGGACGCAAGGATCTGCGCGTACTCAGAAATTTCGTCACCGTGGCGCACGAGGAGAACATCACCCGTGCCGCGGCTCAGCTCTTTATGGGCATCCCACTTATACGCTTTACGGGTTCTATATCCGTCATCTCACGCTGTCCTTTACCCTCATATTACCTGCTAAGACCCGCGGACAGACGCGCTCAAAGAAAGCGGCAGAACCCCGGAAAAAACTCACGGGGCCAGACGACAACTACGCGGGGGTATGACCTTCTGTCCCCCCGCGTTAACTTCACTGCACTAAACTCAGTACCTTACCGCTAATAGTTGTAGGCCCGCTCGCCGTGGGCGGTAAGGTCAAGCCCCTCACGCTCCTGCTCACTGCTGACCCTGAGGCCGCCGCAGAGCAGAGCGGCCAGCTTAAAGGCGATAAGCGAGGCCACTGCCGACCAGATAATGGAGCATAACGTCGCCATGCTCTGACCGTAAACCTGACCTAACACCGAGGTGTAATCGCCCTTAAAGCCCACGCCGCCTAAAGCGGGAGCACAGAAGACGCCGGTCAGAACCGAGCCCACGATAGCGCCTAAACCGTGAATGCCGAAGACGTCAAGGGAATCATCCACGCCCGTGAGACGCTTGAAGCCTCTGACGCCCCACACACAGACGGCGGACGCTGCAATACCGATCACCACCGCTCCCATGGGACCTACGAAGGCGCAGGCGGGAGTGATCGCCACGAGGCCCGCGAGGACTCCCGAACACATGCCTAAGGTCGAGGCTTTACCGTTGAGCTTTAACTCAATGCCCGCCCACGCCAGGGCACCGGCTGCAGGACAGATCACGGTGTTGAGGAAGGCGATGGCCGAGGAGCCGTCCGCTATCAGCGCAGAACCGGCGTTAAAACCGAACCATCCCAGATACAGAAGCCCCGTGCCGATATAGGTCAGAGACAGATTGTGCGGCGCAAGGCTGACCTTGTCTAAATCCTGACGTCTGCCAAGGAGCAGTGCTCCCACCAGACCGCCTACGGCTGCGTTAACGTGAACCACGTCACCGCCGGCGAAATCGTAGGGCTGAAACACCGCGTCAATGATGCCGCCGCCCCACACCATATGTGCCAGGGGGACATAGGACAGAAGCGCCCACAGGCCAATCCCCACGCACAGAGCGGAAAATTTCACGCGCTCGACTAAGGCACCCACGATCAGGCAGGAGGAAATGGCACAGAACGCACCCTGAAAGGTTATAAAAGTATATTCGGAAAGGGAGCCTGACAGGCTGTCAGGGCTTACCCCCGAAAGGAAGATCTTGTCGAGCGGCCCCACAAAAGAGCCTAAGGCGTTGTCAGTGCCGCCAAAGGCGAGAGTATAGCCTGCCACCACCCACAGGATATAGCAGATAGCGAAGACCATCAGGCACTGCGCCAGCACCGAGAGGGAGTTTTTGGTACGGACTAATCCGCCGTAGAAAAGACCGATCCCCGGTACCGACATCATGATGACCAGTACCGCGCAGAGAATCACGTAGCCGTTAGAGGCCACATCAAGCCCGCCTTCAGATGCGGAAGCCACTCCGCACAGAGCGCACCATAAACAGGCACTTGAAAGAAATTTGAAATGCATATCTAGACTCCGTTAATCACGAAACGATGCTTTAACCTTCTGCCCGAGGCCCATGCGCCGTCAAATTTTCCGTTTTTTTTCCCCGTGTCTGTGCGCAAAGTGCCCCTTTTCCCCACTTTAGATCCGCCAGAAGGGGAGTTTTGCACCGCTAATAACCTTAAGCGGGAACCTTTTTCATCACAGCAGACCGTCATGCCCAGGCCCGTCCTTACGCAGCCTTTTCCCAACTAACTCTCTGTTATCACGTAACTTACTTACGAAAAAATTTAAATTCTATCCGTTATGGAATTTTGATCGTTATCACACTGACACGCTCTGCTGACGGCCTTTTTTCGCTCTTAAAGCGCGGGCAAAAATGGCGCAGCGCCCTTTTTCTCCGTTCCGTAACGGTGCAGGGGAGGCCGCTTCCTCCCGCAAAAAAGCCCCTGAGAGGGGGCTTTTCTTTTACATAATTAGGTCCATGAAAGCCCATTAGCTTCAGCTGATGGGATGAAATGGACCAATTTGTGCGATAAAATTGTTGAAAATATAGGACAAATTCTCTTAATTTGTTAAGGCAAATCAATCACATCATCATGGCAAAGACCGACGAGTACCTAACCATCCGCTATGAGCTTCTTCCGAAGCACAGGCAGCAGTATGAAAAGCTCAATAGAGCTGTCGGTTCTGCACGCCGGTGCTATAACGAAGTGCTGGCCTTTGTTCAGGATGAGTATCTCGAATACCTTGATGAGGTTGAGTCGCGCTTAATTTATGGAGAAGCCTCAACCCGTGCCGAGGCCAAAGCCCTCTGTACTCCGCTGCTGTCTACCTCTTATGCCAGTCTGAGCGCTATGCTCCCAGGATTAAAGAAGCAGTATCCGTTCCTGGAAGAGGACTGTTATTCGCAGGTTCTGCAGCAGAAGCTCAAAGACCTGTCCTTTGCTTTTAAAAGCTGCTGGAAGAATTATGAGAAGACCGGGCATTTCAAATATCCCAAGTTCCAGCGCAAGTTCCACAACGACAGTATCCGCAGGGCTTCGAAAGAAACAGCAAAGGAGAGCCTGTAAACTGCTCTCACAGAAATCCCCAGGGCTTTATCATTGAACAGCACAACAACCGCATTGTGCTCCCGGGCTTAGGCAGCATTCATTACAGAAAGCACCGGCCTCCAGGCGGTATTCCCAAGACGGTTACCGTCAAGAAGGAGCTTGGCAAGTGGTATATCTATGTGCAGGTGAAAGTTGAAGCGCAGGAGCCCCGGCCGGTTGATCTTAACAAAGGCGCAGCCGGTGATGTCGGCATTGTGCACTTTATCTCCATGAATGAGGGCACCTTCGTAGATTTCCCGCATTTTGAGAAGGTCAGGAAGATTGAAAATAAGATAGGAGAACTGCAGAGACAGGCAGCTGCCAAAAAGAAAGGTTCAAGACGTTATCGCCGGCTTCAGTTCCGCATAGCTAAGGACTGGAGGAAGATAACCAATATCAGGAAGGATTTTCTGCACAAACTTTCCCGTCATATCGAAAGCCAAGGTTATGATTATTTCGTTGTAGAAGATCTGAATATGAAGAACATGACGGCAAGTGCCAAAGGCACGATTGCCAGCCCTGGACGGAATGTCAGAGCCAAGAGCGGGCTGAACCGCTCCATTCTGAGAATGGGCTGGTACACCTTTGTGTGCATGCTGGAATACAAGATGAGGCTGAGCGGCCGCTTTGTTATCAAGGTGAACCCGCGCAATACGAGCATTACTTGTCCGAAGTGCGGCAATGTCGATAAGCAGAATCGACGGAGCCAGGCTGAGTTCAAGTGCACAAAATGCTTGCTAACTCTCAACGCGGACACCTTGGCAAGCATCAATCAGCTCCGGGCCGGACGGGCCCAAATGCTCGCGCTTTGCTCCAAAGGAGAGGTAACCCTCTTATCTTGGGGTGAGGACGAGAACCTGCCCATACCTGCCCCTTAGGGGAGGTCATTGGGAAGCCCAGGAGCTTGAGCTCCTGGGAGGACGTCACTTAGAAGGATAAAGACTTACTCAGGCACCGAGGCTGCTGTCCCCGTTCTCTCCCTCAGAGGCGGCGGCGTGCGGCAGCTCAAAGGCCGTAAGCGGATCGGGACCAAAACGGTTAGGTCCTTCCGTCCCCTTTAAAATCAGCACCACGAGCAGCACAATATAACTGAGAGCACCCACGGAAGTGAGGAAGAGCATCAGGATGGAGCCTATATCGGGAAAGACCAGCGCTACGAGAAATCCTGCAATCAGGCCTCCCGTCATGAGAGCGTAGGGGGCTAACATCCACCAGCCGCTCAGATCGCGATCGTGAAGCCTTCGCGCCGTTACCGTGATACTGGCAATAAGCAGCCACACCTCTCCCACGAGCATAATGATGGCCCCGAGGAAGGGTATGATGAGAAGAATATTGAGCACGAGGCTTGCGAGTACCGAAAAGAGAATGAACCACCAGAACTCCGAGCGCGGCGCACGCCCCTCCACCTTCAGGAGTTTGGTCTTCATGCAGGTTATTACAGCCTGAGGAAAGCTCACCATGATCTTGTTCCTTAATTTGCCGTGCATATGCACGCCCTTAGTATGCCACGCGGGGATTTTCCTCCGTATTACGGGGTGGCATAACCTTGATCCTGCGCACGTTTCCCGCCTGAAAGCCGCCACCTGCGATACTCGCGTGGGGTACGGAAATAATAGCGCTTAAAAAGATCCCCAAAGTGCGAGAGACTGTCAAAACCGCAATGCGCGGCCACCTCGCCTACGCTTAAGGCCGGCTCGTTCACGAGCAGATCCGCCCCCGCCATCACGCGGCAGCGCAGCGCGTACTGTAAAGGCGTCATGCCGAGGGTCTTCTGAAAGCAGCGCTGACACTCCCGCTTTCCAATATGCGCCACCGCCGCAATTTCCTCCACGCTCAGTCCCTCGGTGTAATGTGCGTCAATATAGGTCAGCATGAGCTTCAGGCGTTCCCGCTCCCGCGCCTCACGCGTGCCGCTTACCTGTCCCTCTTCTCCGAGGTAGCGCCCGCACAGGGAAAGCGCGATCTCCGAGAGGGCCGCCCGTGCCGTGAACTCAAAGCCGTAGCTTTCGTTCAGAAGCGCGTCAAGCGCCTTTAAAAAGCACCGTGTTTCCCGCTCCTCCTTACGGAACACCTGCGCCTCAAAGGCCTGACTGGCAATAAGCGGCCCCATAAACTTTTTGTGCATGGCGCTCTCGCGTCCGCCCGTAATCAGGCGCGGATGAAAAACGATGGACCAGATCCTGGCCATGCGATCGCTGCGCGCCGCGTGCAGCACGTTACAGTTGAAGGCGATGCAGTCCCCCGCGCCAAGGTCGTGAATTTTCCCGGGCGTCGCCACCTGCAGGGGCTCACGGGCATACATGACCTCGCATTCCTCGTGGCAGTGCCAGGGAGCGAGATCCTCAAGACCGTTCTCCGAGGTCAGGTATTTGTCATAGGCCATGCAGGGGAAATCCGCCGAGCCATGCGCGGTGAGCTCGCGAAAGGAATGATCTGTGAAGATCCGGCTATTGACGACCCGCATTCCAACTCCTTAAGTCTGCAGCATTTTAGTCGCGTTTCTTATATTCTAAGTCACTTTTCAGCTATTTCAGGCGTTTTTTAGGCGTTATCCTGACTGTGTTCCAAGACAGATCCCCAAACCTAACCTTTTGAGATCTGCACATCCATCATGTTGCTTCTTACGGCGGCCCCAAAGTCGCCGTAATCACCATCTGAAACTTCTTACTATCCGAAAAAAACTAACTAATGTCTAATTTTTTAAAAACCGTATAGGATGCGACGGAACTCCCGGAACATTTGAGCGTCCGGCTTTATGCCGCAGTCCTGCGGCCACTCCCGTACCCGGTCAGAACTTACACTGCGCAGCAGATTCAGGTACATCCTCCCCCGGATTATGTTACCTGCCGCGCACAAAAACGGCCCCGTAAACTCTCGTTCACGGGGCCGCACAGTCAGAACCTGACTGTCTATTCCCACTCAATGGTTGCGGGCGGTTTTCCCGAGACGTCATAGACGACGCGGGAAATACCGTTAACCTCATTGATGATGCGGTTGGAAATGCGGCCTAAGAGCTCATAGGGGAGCTCGGCCCATTTGGCGGTCATGAAGTCAATGGTCTTAACGGCGCGCAGAGCCACGACGTAATCGTAGCGGCGGCCATCGCCCATCACGCCCACGGAACGCACGGGGAGGAAGACGGTAAAGGCCTGGGAGACCTTATCGTACCAGCCCGAGGCATTAAGCTCTTCCATGAAAATGGCGTCAGCCTGACGGAGGAGATCAAGGTACTCCTTCTTCACCTCGCCTAAGACGCGCACGCCAAGGCCGGGGCCAGGGAAGGGATGGCGCTGCACCATCTTCTCAGGCAAGCCTAACTTGACGCCAATGCGGCGCACCTCGTCCTTGAAGAGTTCGCGTAAGGGCTCGACTAACCTGAACTTGAGATCGTCAGGCAGGCCGCCCACGTTGTGGTGGGACTTGATGACGTGCGCCTTGCCGGTCTTGGCGGCGGCGGACTCGATAACGTCGGGGTAGATGGTGCCCTGCGCAAGGAATTCCACGCCCTGGAGCTTGCGGGCCTCGGCGGCGAAGACGTCGATGAAGGTGTGACCGATGATCTTGCGCTTGGCCTCGGGATCGGCGACGCCCTTCAGGCGCTCAAGGAAGATCTCCTCGGCGTCGGCATAGACGATGTTAAGACCTAAACCTGAGAACATCTCCTTGACCTGCTGCCCCTCGTTTAAACGCAGTAAACCGTTATCCACGAAGACGCAGGTGAGCTTGTCGCCGATGGCGCGGTGCAAAAGGAGCGCGGTGACGGAAGAATCAACGCCGCCGGAGAGGCCTAAAAGCACTTGCGACTCGCCTACCGTGGCGCGGATCCGGCGCACGGCGTCCTCAATGATGGCGCTCTCGGTCCACATGGCGTGAAGGCCGCACACGTCAATGACGAAGCGGCGCAGCATCTCGCCGCCCTGCTTCGTGTGGGTGACCTCGGGGTGGAACTGCACGCCAAAGAAGCGGCGCTCAGGATCAAAGACCGCGGCGTAAGGGCAGGTCTCAGTGTAACCGGCGACCTTAAAGCCCTGCGGAAGCGCGGTGACCTTGTCGCCATGGCTCATCCACACGTCCATGACCTTTTCACCCTCGTGATCGCTGATACCGTCAAAGAGCGGGCAGGGCTCCTTTAAGGTAACGGCGGCGTAGCCGAACTCGCGCTTGTCCGAGCCCTCGACGGTGCCGCCTAACTGCACGGCCATGGTCTGCAGACCATAGCAGATACCTAAAACGGGCAGACCGCACTCAAAGACCCATGTGGGGGCGCGCGGAGAGCCGCGCTCGGTGGTGGACTCGGGACCGCCCGAGAGAATGATGCCCTGCGGGGCAAAATCCTTTAAGAGCTGTAAGTCCGCGTCCCAAGGGAAGATCTCGCAGTACACGCCTAACTCACGGACGCGGCGGGCGATAAGCTGCGTTACCTGCGATCCGAAGTCGAGGATGAGGATCTTCTCGGAGTGAATGTTCTTTTCCGTCATGCTGACCTCTAAAGTGGCCCTAGGGCCAGGTGGGGGTAAGGCCCCGCGGGGAGCGGGGCACTGACTGAGAGCTAATTATGGCTCTGATAATTGGGGGCTTCCTTGGTGATGGTCACGTCGTGCACGTGGGACTCACGGATACCAGCGCCGGTGATGCGCACGAACTGAGCCTTGGTACGCAGCTCATCAATGGTGGCGCAGCCGGTAAGGCCCATGGCCGAGCGTAAACCGCCCATCTGCTGATGGATGATGTCGCGTAAGGGTCCCTTGTAGGGAACACGGCCTTCAATGCCCTCAGGCACTAACTTGTCCGCGGCGTTATCCGAGCTCTGGAAGTAGCGATCGGCAGAACCTTTGGCCATGGCGGCTAAGGACCCCATGCCACGGTAGGACTTGAAGCTGCGGCCCTGATAGAGTTCGACCTCACCGGGGGCCTCCTCGGTGCCGGCGAACATGGAACCGACCATGACGCAGTTAGCACCGGCGGCCAGGGCCTTGGCGATGTCGCCCGAGTAGCGGATACCGCCATCGGCGATGACGGTGATGTCAGAGCCCTTTAAGGCGTCCACGGCGTTGGCGACGGCGGTCATCTGCGGCACGCCGCAGCCGGTCACCATACGGGTGGTGCAGATGGAGCCGGGGCCAATGCCGACCTTGATGGCAGAGCAGCCGGCTTTGGCGAGTGCCTCGGCACCGGCGGCCGTAGCGACGTTACCGCCGATAATGGGTAAGTCAGGATACATGGCGCGAACCGAGGCGATGCGGTCTAACACGCCCTGCGAGTGACCGTGCGAGGAGTCAACTAACAGGACATCCACGCCGGCCTCGACTAAGGCACGGGCGCGCTCCTCGTTGTTGCCGGGGCCGGCGCCGATGGCGGCACCCACGCGCAGACGGCCTAAGGCGTCCTTACAGGCGTTGGGCTTATTGGCGGCCTTCTTGAAATCCTTGACGGTGATCATGCCCTTTAAGTGGAAGCTGTCATCGACGACCAGAACCTTCTCAATGCGGTGCTTCTGCATTAAGGCAGTCACCTCGTCCTGCGGTGTCTTCTCACGCACGGTGACGAGACGCTCCTTGGGGGTCATCACCTCATGCACGTGCAGGGAATCATCGCTGATAAAGCGCACGTCACGGCCGGTGATAATACCCAGGAGATTATCCTGATTGTCAATGACGGGGAAACCGGCAAAGCCGTGCTTTAAGGTCATGGCGCGCACCTCGGCGATAGTCGCCTCGGGATGCACGGAGACGGGAGTGGTTACCATTCCGCTTTCAAAGCGCTTGACCCTGGCCACCTCTTCAGCCTGTCTCTCGATGGACATGTTCTTATGGATGAAACCGATACCGCCTTCCTGTGCCAGGGCGATGGCAAGACGGGACTCGGTCACCGTGTCCATGGCCGATGAAATCATCGGGATGTTGATCTTGATATTGGCAGTTAAGTGCGTGGTGAGATCGGCAGTGCTCGGCAGAACCGTAGAGTGGGCCGGAACCAGCAGAAGGTCATCGAAGGTAAGAGCTTCTTCTACAATGCGCAGCATGGTGTCTCCTTGGCGTTAAATCGGCTGTGAAGATTTAACGGTGCATTATAGTTCAAAACCGCCTCATTTCGTGACTTTCCACGCAAATTTTCCCCAAAGTTTTTGCCACCTCTCCCTGAGGTGGGGTATGTTTGGCCAATTCTACTTAACGCTTTTCCACATCTGTCTTCCCCTGCGCTGCCTCTTTTTAAAGCAGCTTAAGCGTTTTCTTCTTTTAGTATTCTAGATCTCTTGTTCAGAACACATAAAAGGGGGATTTTTGATCTCCCCCTGCACAAGTGTTTACCTGATTCTGTGGCTTAAACGTGAGCCAAGGCCTGCTCCAGATCGGCGATGATGTCCTCAACGGCTTCAAGGCCCACCGAAAGGCGCACGAGGCCTAAGGGGATACCGCAGTCCACTAACTGCTCGTCGGTAAGCTGACGGTGCGTGGAGCTCGCCGGATGCAGCACGCAGGTGCGGATATCGGCCACATGGACCTGCAGCGTGGACATCTTCAGATTATCAATAAAGCGCGCTCCGCCCTCGCGGCCGCCCTTTAACACGAAGGAAATCACGCCTGAGGCACCCTTCTTTAAGTACTTCTTCGCCAGAGCATAGTTGGGATCGTCCTCAAGACCGGGGTAGCGCACTTCTTCAATCTTGTCCGAGGTCTTAAGCCACTTCGCGACTTTAAGCGCGTTCTCACAGTAGCGGTCCATACGCAGGGGCAGCGTCTCAAGGCCGAGGTTAATGTAGAAAGCCGCCTGCGGGGTCTGCACGCAGCCGATGTCACGGATTAACTGCGCGCGGGCCTTGACGATATAGGCAGCCTTGCCGAAGGCCTTCGTGTAGACCGTGCCGTGGTAGGACTCGTCCGGCTCCACAAACTCCTTAAAGCGCGGGCTGGCGGCCCAGTCGAAATTCCCCGAATCCACGATGGCGCCGCCCACGGTCAGGGCGTGACCGTCAAGGTACTTGGTGGTGGAGTGCACCACGATATCCGCACCGTACTCAAAGGGACGGCACAGATACGGCGTGGCAAAGGTATTGTCCACGATAAGCGGGATCTGATGACGGTGCGCAATGCGCGCAAACTTCTCAATATCGAACACGTCCATCGAGGGATTGGCGATGGTCTCGCCGAACACGGCCTTGGTATTGGGACGGATCTCCTTTTCGATTTCTTCCTCGGAGGCCGTCTCGTGCACGAAGGTCACCTCGATGCCGATACGCTTTAAAGTCACCGCGAAGAGGTTGAAGGTACCGCCGTAAATGGACGAGGCCGACACCACGTGATCACCGGCCTTGCACAGATTGAGAATGGCAATAAAGCTCGCGGCCTGTCCCGCGGAGGTCATCACCGTGCCCACCCCGCCTTCGAGGGCCGTGAGTTTCTGCTCCACGTAATCCACCGTGGGATTAGACAGACGAGAATAGAAAAAGCCGGGGGCCTCCAGGTCAAAGAGTTTCTGCACGGCCGCCGTGGACTCATATTTAAAGGTCGTGCTCTGCACGATGGGCAACACGCGCGGTTCGCCGTTCTTAGGCTCGTATCCGGCGTGCAGACATAAGGATTCAAACTGCATGATCTTTCTTTTCCTTATCTACGATAGCGGGAAAGCTCATTGTAGGCCGCTCCTTAATTTTTGTAAGTCTTTCCCTGCAATTCCCTGAAAATCGTGCCAAAAGAGAGCGTAACGGCTCTTTTTTGCACCAAAACATCGCAGACTCACGCTTTGTCTTTCCCGCTGGCGTGCGTTTGCACACAATCCCCGGCAAAAAGCGTAAGATGCACCATCATTTCTGACCGAGGTTTATTATGCACGCCAACTCTTTTATGACTAAGACCTTAAGCCTCCTTGCAGGCGCGGCCCTTGCCTTAGGCGCTTTCACCGCTCAGGCCGACGAGAGCAAAATCCTGCGCGTGGGTGCCGAGCCCTCCTACGCTCCCTTTGAGTTCATGGATGAGACCACCAAGGAGCTGACCGGCTTTGACATCGAGCTCATCGACGCCATCGCCAAAGCCGAGGGCTATACCATCGAGGTCACCACCATGCCCTTTGATGCCCTCATCCCCGCTCTCTTCACCAACACCATCGATGTCGCCCTCTCGGCCATGACCATCACCGAGGAGCGTTTAAAGCGCGTGGATTTTTCCGATCCCTATTACGAGTCAGGCCTTACCATCCTCATCCGTGAGGCGGATAAGGATAAGATTAAATCCGTGGAGGACTTAAAGGGTCAGGTGATCTGCACCCAGATCGGCACCACCGGTTCCTACTACGCCGAGGACATTGAAGGCGCCACCTCCAAAACCTTTAACTCCGCTCCCGAGTCTTATTTAGAGCTTAAGGCAGGCGGCTGCGTCGCGGCCATCAACGACCGTCCCGTCAACGATTACTTTTTAGCCACCGGCCAGAGCGAGGGCATCATCTCCCTGCCTGGCACCCTCTCGGCTGAAAATTACGGCATCGCCATCCGCAAGGGCAATGACGAGGTGAACGCCTTAGTCAAGTCAGGCTTTGACAAGATCAAAGCCGACGGCACCTACGACGCCCTCTACACCAAGTGGTTTGGCGCGAAGAACTAAGCCTTTGTACCCACTTTAACAGCGACCCAGCCTGGGCTTAGAGCCGGGCTGGGCTTTCTCTGCGGAGCGCATCTCACAAAAACAGACGCTGTCGGTTATTTCTGAACAGGCAATAGCACGCTACCTATCTGTGTTTCTGTCAGTCTCAACCCGCTTTCCAACTCAGTCAGGCTGTGACCATCTTTACTCAGTAAGCCTTAGCGCCATTTACGAGCTCATCAAAAAGGTTACTAGTCTGATATTAACTATCTAACCGTCATACAAGGACAAACCGCATAGGAAAGCGCTTTTCAGTCACTGATGTCCGAACATACACTCTCAAAGGAGACCATTTTTATAACAGACCATCCAACTTTTGCTCATATAGGGACTTTCTATATCGCGATCAACGCAACGTTCTAAGCAAAACACATCACATTTTAGATACAAATTTTAGTACGCTTCCCTTGTTTTAGTCTAAACTAACTTAAAGGAACAAAATGTGCCACTAACCGTTTTTAATATAAAGGCCTGTCATGTTAGCAGTACGCATCGCCAGTATCGAAATACACAACCTGAAAAATGTAGGCTATGGTCGTGTAGATTTGCTTAATGATAAATACAGCAGCAGTGTCCTTGGTCTTTATGGCCAGAATGGTTCCGGCAAAACCACTCTTATCAAAGCTATTTCCATTCTTAAAACACTAATGTGCGGTCGGAGCTTAAAACCGGCGATAGCCGCCTTAATTAAGCAAGACAAGCCCAGCGCCAAGCTGACTTTTGAGTTCCTTCTCTCTGAACTTTATACATATAAGAAGCGCTATAGTGTAACTTATAGTTTTGAAATTGTGCCCGAAGAAACTTTGAATCCTGATGATGGAAAAAAGATTATCAGAACCAATGTAATAAACGAAATACTTAAATACAAAGAGTTTAAGGCAAGTAGTGATTATGACTCAGACATTAGCAGACGGTTTCGCCTTATTTTAAATACTGGACGCAAAGAAATTGCCACCAAAGAGATCATAAAACTACTCAGACGTGAAACATCTCAGGATAAATATGATTTAGATGCCATCCGGGTACTATCCCAAGCCGAAGGAAGGTCTTTTGCCTTTAATTTCAGGATCGGGCAAATACTTCTAAATAACGCGGAGGATCCCGAAAAACAACTTATCATGGAGAGTCTGCTGTTTTTTGCCCATAGAAGTCTCTATTCAATAGAGAATGAGGAATTTAACCTCATTTCCACAGATATTCTCATGGTTCACCTGAAAAAGGGGATCGATGAAAAACAGAGCTATAGCGCCATTCCAATTCTTCTTAACTCAGAAGTAGAAGTTCCGGAAATCTTTGTAAATGACTTTGAAAGCATTCTGGAGAGCTTAAATGTTGTTCTGGGTGCCATCATTCCGGGAATGTCCATTATTACTGAAAGAATTAGTAAAACAACCGACAAGGAAGGACTGCCTTTCTGCCGTTTGGCTGTATATTCACAAAGAGGCAACGCTAAAGTCGCATTACAGCATGAATCCGAAGGCATTAAAAAGATCATTTCCATCCTGCAACTGCTGATTTATGCCTATAACAGCAAAAACATCACCATCGCTATTGATGAACTGGATGCTGGAATTTTTGAGTATCTGCTGGGAGAAATACTGAGTATCTTTTCATCAACAGGTAAAGGACAGCTCATTTTTACATCCCACAACCTCAGGCCACTGGAAACCATGGATAAGCTCTTTATAGCTTTCACCACGATAAATGAAAATAAGCGCTATGTCAGGCCTACGCGCATTAAAAAAAATAATAACTTAAGAAGTACCTACTATAGAGATATTGAGGTATCTTACGGGCAGGATGCTTTTTATGAAGCAGCTGATTCAGCAAAAATTCAAATAGCCTTCTCTAAAGCCGGAAGAATGAACCGTAGCGAAAATGAAACAAGAAAAGCCTAAACTGCTGATTATTGTGGAGGGTATAAACGATAGTACAGCGCTTACCCCGCTGTCAACTCTCTATCATCCACGGCATTTTTCAATCATTACTACATATGGGGATATTACATCTCAAAAAGACAGTGTACGCTCCCAGATAAAATCCAGGCTTTACAGTCACATTAAACAGTATATGGACAAGTACGGTCTGACCAGAAAGGATATTATCAAAGTTTGGTTTATTACGGATACTGATGGAACATTTATTCCTGAAGAAAATCTGAAACAGCAACCATCCTGCGAACACTTTATATATGAAAGCGATAAGATACTCTGTAAAGACAGGTCTCAGGCTTTGCTTAGAAATCAGCGCAAAAAGAGTAATCTTCTTGAACTACTCAAAACTAAAAAAATTAATAAAATCCCATTAGAACTTTATTTCATGTCATGCAATTTCGATCACGTCATTTGTGGCAAGGCGAATTGCTCTCCGGAAGAAAAGGGTGAAGCCGCGGAAGAATTTCAGATCGCCTATGGAGACGCCACAGCGCGTCCAAAGTTCGAGAAATTTTTCCTTGATCGTCTGACGGATATCGATGTTCCCCTAGACTATACCGAAAGTTGGGATTTCATCCAGCAGAATATTAACTCTCTGCAAAGATGCAGTAATTTCTACTTGGCACTAAAAACGCTAGATGATGAGCTTACTCCAGCAAAACTGTAAACTACATTGTCTTAACACGCCTGACCTATCTCTCTGCGCTAATACATACCGCAGCAGGAAATCCTTTAAAAAAGTCATCCCGCTATTGCACACTCAATAGATCCCCAGTAATTTAGGCCCAGTAATTTAGCCGTTTTCTATCCAGTACCTTCCTTGATTAAACACAATCAGAACGTAACCGTTACCACAATTTTAATCAGCCTTATTGTGTGATTGTGCTCACAATACCTTATTTATGATTGTTTTCGATCGAAAGAGCGTGAATATAATCACATTAGTCTTAGTCTGCTCTCTCTACGCTGTCAGACTGTCCCTAACCTGTTTGTGAGGATTATGTTATGAAGCATCCGTTCCTGAAGCCCCTGGCCTGCTCCCTGCCCCTGGCTTTTTCCCTGATGTCTGGCTCCGTGTTGGCCAAAGACATGCTGATGGTCGCCTATGCCGATCCCGAGGATTCCATCTTCGGCAAAGCTGCCACTGCCTTCTCTGAAAAGCTGACCGAAGTGTCCGGCGGTGCCATGAACTGCATGCTATTCCCCAATGGCACGCTCGGCAGCATTAACGAAATTCCTGCCATGCTGCAGCAGGGTACCTGCGACGTAACCCTTATCGTTACCTCATCGCTTATGGATCTCTGCCCTGAAGTCGGTGTCTTCGATCTACCCTTCCTCTTTAACGGTTACGAAGATGCCCGTACCACGATTAACGGCCCAGTAGGTGAGGCTCTGGCGAGCAAGATAGAGGAGCAGAGTATGCACGTGGGTTCGTGGCTGACCATGGGCTTCCGTGAGACAACCTCCTCCAAGCCCATCAGCTCAATGGCTGATCTCAAGGGACTTAAGATCCGCATTCAGTCAAACGAAGTCCATCAGGACATCTTTAACGCCCTCGGTGCCTCCCCCACTGTCATCAGCTTCTCAGAGCTCTATACCGCCATGGAGCAGGGCACTGTGGACGCTCAGGAAAATCCCTACGTCAATATTTACAGCAACACTTACTACGAAGTGCAAAAGTACCTCGTGGAGACCAATCACGTCTTCCAGGTAGCTACGCTGCTTATCTCCAAACAGACCTATGATGAGCTGACCGATGAACAGAAGAGCTGGGTTGATACCGCTGCCGCCTATGCTGCCGATGTCGAGTGGCAGGCCACCATCGAGGATAACGAAAAGGCCAAGCAGGGCTGTATTGATGCCGGCATGCAGTTCGTGACCATCGACCACAATGAGATGCTCAATGCCACCAAGGGTGTCTACGACAAGTACGCAGACCGCTACGGTGAACTGCTTAAACTGATGGGCAAATAATCCCCTAGGGCCGGACAGCCGGCCCCTTTCCCGTAAGTGATGGACACTCTCATGATCAGGCTCTATACCTACCTTGTAAAACTCAGCGACTCGCTCTTCTATGTGGAAAAGCTGCTCCTGATTCTGGCGGTTTCCGCCGTGGTGGCAGTTAACTTCCTCAATGTCTGTCTGCGCTACCTAGCCTCCTACAGTCTCAATTACTGTGAGACCCTAAGCGTGGTGCTCTTCATGTTCATGGTGCTGTTAGGTGCCAATCTTTCCGTCAAGACGGACACGGAAATCAAAATCGAAATCATCCGCTTTAAAAATCCCCTCTATCAGGCCCGCTATGCCGTCATCACCGATCTCGTCGTGCTGATTGCCGTCATCTGCTGTCTGTACGGGCTGTGGGGCACGGTGGCTGCAGTCATGAAGCACAGGCAGCGTCTCACTCCGCTGCCCCTTTACACCTATCACGTCTATATCGTAATGCTCGCAGGTTTCGTGCTCATTCTCATTGACCGCCTCATCCTCTTTTTAAAACATCTGCTCACTGCCACCGGCCATGACGTTCCCGTAGAGGTAAAGAAATCATGAGTCCCATCCTCGTCTTACTTGTCGTCTTCGTGGTCACGCTGCTTATCGGCGTGCCCTTCGTGTGGTCACTCACGCTCTCGTGTCTGTCCTCGCTGTGCCTGATGAACGGCTTTCCCATCATCACCATGGTGCAAAAACTGTATAACGGCGGAGCCCGCTATACCCTTTTAGCCATCTTTTTCTTCATGCTCGCAGGCTCGATCATGCAGCATGGCGGCATTTCCACACGCCTCGTGGATTTCTCCAAAGCGCTCTTAGGTCACGTACGCGGCGGTCTGTCCATCGTGGTGCTGGCCGTATGCATGATGTTTGCTGCCCTCTCGGGTTCTTCCATCGCCACTACGGCGGCTATCGGCGGCATGCTCTATCCCGAACTCGTCAAGGCCAAGTACCCCAAAGGATATTCTGCAGCCCTGCCCGTGGCCGGCGGCACCTTAGGTATCGTGATCCCGCCTTCGATCGTCTTCGTGGTCTACGGTGCCATCACCGGTACTTCCATCTCGAAGCTGCTGATGTCGGGCGTGATCCCCGGCGTGATGGCCGGTCTCTTTATGTGCCTGTACGCGTACTTTTACGCCCGTAAGCACAATATCGAAAAGTCCAACGAGTTCTCGTGGTCCAATCTCATCACCACTGCGCGCAAGGCGATCTGGGCCCTCTTAATGCCCATCATCATCTTAGGCGGTATCTACACCGGTCTCTTTACTCCCACCGAGTCGGCGGCCGTCGCCGTGGTCTACGGCCTCTTCGTGGCGACCTTTATCCACCGCGAACTGACCATGAGCAAGCTTAAAGATATCGTCATCGACGCGGTGAAGGGTACGGCCAACATCCTCATGATCATCATGGCCGCCTCGCTCTTTGGCTACGTACTCACCATTTATCAGGTACCCACGCTCTTTACCAACGCCGTCAGCACCTTCATTACGGGCAAGTACTCCTTCCTGCTCTTCCTGAACGTCCTGCTTATCATCCTCGGCATGATCATGGACTCCGGTGCCATCATTCTGATTCTGGCCCCGCTCGTCTATAACATGGCGATAGGCTATGGCATTGATCCCGTGCATTTGGGCTGCATCATCGTGTTCAACCTCGCCGTGGGTCAGGCGACCCCGCCCTTTGGTAACTGCCTCTTTGCCGCCATTCCGGCTACCGGACAGACCATCGTGGCTTTGGCCAGGAGCGTGTTCCCCTTCGTGGTGATCCTCTTTGCGACGGTGCTCCTCGTGTCCTACGTGCCCATCTTCGCCATGCTGCTGCCCAATATGATGTAGGAGACAGAAGATGTCAGCGTTTCTGATTAAGAACGGTACGGTTTTTGACAGCGTGACTGCGACCTTCAGGCAAAGCGATGTCGCGGTTAAGGACCGTTATATCGTCAGCCCCGATGCTCTTTTGCCTGAGGATAAGGTCACGGTCATTGATGCTCAGGGGAAATACGTGGTGCCGGGGCTTATTGATGAGCACCTGCACCTTGATCTGCACGGCAGCATGATCGGCGTCAACGGCGATCTGCTGTGCATCACGCAGGGGATCACCTCCGCCTGCGACGGAGGTACCTGCGGTGCCTCCAACTTCCGGCAGTTCTATCAAAGTAATATCACCCGCTACGAGGCAACGACCTACGCCTACCTCAACGTGCAGACCTTCGGCAACAAGAGTCTGTGCCTGCACGAGGAGGATCACGATCCCGCCGACTTCAGGCCCGATCTCATTGAAGAGCTCTTTGAGAGCTATCCCACGACGCTGCGCGGTCTTAAGGTGCGCATGTGTCAGGGAACGCTAGGCGATGAGTTAGGTATGCGTCCCCTGCTCAAGGCCAAGGAGATAAGCTCCCATTTAAAGAGCCGCGGCTTTCACTGCCCCGTGGTGGTTCACTACGACAATCTGCCCGCTAACGTCACCGTGGACGATCTCTTCTCGAGCCTTGATGCCGGAGACATCATCGCCCATGTCTATCAGGTCAAGCGTGAAACCATTTATGACGCAGAGGGTAAGGTCAAAGGCGCCGTGCGCCGCGCCCGCGAGCGCGGGGTGTACATGGATGACTGCCACGGCCGCGTGCACTGGAGCATCCCTTCCCTGAAGCGCGCCGTGGACGAGGATTTCATGCCCGACATCATCAGCTCGGATGCCGTAAGGATAAGCGAGTTCACCTTCCCTGGGTTCTCGTTGCTCTACGCCCTGACCCTGCAGTACGCCGTGGGAATGCCGCTTGAGCAGATCTTTAAGGCAGTCTCCGCCACGCCCGCTAAGGCCTTGGGTTTAGAGCCCGCGAAACTGACGCTTAATGAGGGCAACGTGGCCGACCTGGCCATTTTTGACCTGCAGGAAAGCCCGCGGAAACTTGCCGATAATTACGGGAACACGCTTCCCTGCAAGGCGCTCTTCGTGCCTCTGCTCACTCTCAAAAGGGGCCGCGTGGCTTTCCGGCAGATCTTCTTTTAGTTTTTAGTCAAAGATATCCCCCGCTGCAGACGGCCTCCGGCCGTCTGCAGTTTTGATTTAAATTACTCATATTCTTAAAAACTGCATCTATAAGCGCTTTTTTAATCATTTTATTGCGTGAAACCGATCACAAATCGTCATTTATGATTAAATTCGATTTTTAACTTTTGCATATAATCATAACGACGGGACCGGAATTTACTTACCTCCCGCCTGAGATTGATTACCCTTTTAAGCAGGACCTAACCCAAGGAGAACATCCATGAAACTCACCTCCGGAATCTGTGCCGCCTCCCTTCTGGCTGCTCTTGCCTTAGCCGGCTGCGGTGGACAGGAAAGTCCCGCCGCATCCACTGCTTCCTCTCAGGAAAGCGCCCCTGCTGCCACTGAGGCAGCCGAACCCATCGTGATCCGCTTAGGTCACGACGCTCACCCCGGCGAGCCTTTCTATGCCGGCTGCGAAAAGTGGAAAGAACTTCTTGAAGAACGTTCCGGCGGCACGATGAAGCTGGAAGTCTATCCGTCCAGTCAGTTAGGCTCCAAGGAAGATCTGCTCGATCAAATCGCTACCGGCGAGGCCATGTCCACCTTAGCTGACGGTGCCTATTTCTATGATCGCGGGGTTAAGGATTTCGGTATCGTCTTCGGCCCCTACCTCTTTAATTCCTGGGAAGAGGCCTACAAGCTCTATGACAGCCCCTGGTATCAGGAACAGGCCGACAAATTAGCCGAGGTCGCCAAACTCAAGATCGTGGCCTCGAACTGGCGCTTTGGCGTGCGTCACACCCTGACCACCAGGCCGGTGGAGCACGTCTCCGACTTTAAGGGCCTTAAGCTGCGCGTTCCCACCAACGTCATTCAGTTAAAGGGCATGGAGATCCTCGGTACCGCCGCCACGCCGATGGCTTTAGGCGAGGTGTACACCGCCCTGCAGCAGGGTACCATTGACGGCGTGGAGAATCCTGTGGCCCTTCTCTATTACGGCAAATTCCATGAAGTCGCCAAGTACCTGTTAACCGACGCCCACGTCTATAACATCACCAATCTCGTGGTAGGTGTGGACTTCTTTAACTCTCTGACCCCCGAGCAGCAGAAATGGCTGACCGAGACCTGCCGTGAGGCCGGTGAATATCAGAACGCCCTCTCCGAGAAGTCCGACAATGAACTTATCGAGAAGATGAAGGCCGAAGGCGTCACCGTGATCAATCCTTCTCCTGAGTTCAAGCAGGAATTGGTGGAAACCTCGAAGGCTTTCTACACCCTGCCGGATTTCAAGGACTGGTCGCCCAACCTCTACGAGACCGTCAAAGCCGCAATGAAGTAAGAACGCTTTTAAGGAGAACCGCGCCCTGCCGCGGTTTTCTTATCTGAAAGGTATCAAACATGCAAGACCGGAAATTCTCCATCTTAGGTAATCTCGATCTCATCGTGGCAGGAGCCATCTTCTGCGTCCTCGTGATCGTGACTTTTATGGGCGTGGTAATGCGCTACCTGCTCTCTGATCCCCTGCACTGGACCGAGGAAGTACAGTTAGGCTGCTTTCTCTGGCTGACCTTCGCCGGAGCGGGGGCGGCCTTCCGCTATGGCTCCCACGTGGCGGTGGAAATCGTCTATGAACTCTTTTCCCCCCGCGTCCGCCGCTTAATCGACCTCTTCAATTACCTGGTCATGATGCTGCTCTTTGGCTACTGCGCCTTTTTAAGCACTGAGCTCGTGCAGATCATGTACAACCTCAATAAAGCCACCTATATCCTGCAGATCCCCACGTGGATCATCAATCTCGTCGTGCCCTTAAGCTGTGTCTCCATGATGGTAAGCGTGACCATTGCCGAATGGCAGCGCCTTAAGCAGCAGGGTCCCTCTCAAAGTAAGGAGTAAGCCATGGATCTTGCCATTGCCCTAAGCTGCGTGCTGATGCTGGTGTTCCTGTTCCTGCGTCTGCCCGTCTTTGTCGCCATTCTTGGAGCCACGGCCTCCTACTTTATCTGTCACCCTGAGCTCAATGCGGCCTTCATGGTACAGCGCTTTGTCTCCGGAACGCAGTCCATCCCGCTGCTGGCCATTCCCTTCTTCGTCTGCGCCGGCGTTTTCATGAATTACACAGGCGTCACCAGACGCATCATCGATTTCTGCGAAGCCCTCATCGGCAACGTGGTAGGCGGCATCGGTCACGTCACGGTCCTGGTGGCCACCATCATGGGCGGCCTCTCAGGCTCCAACCTTGCCGATGCGGCCATGGAAGCCAAGATGCTGGTGCCGGAAATGCAAAAGCGCGGTTTCTCCAATGCCTTTGCCTCGGTGTTAGTCGCCTGCTCGGCCATTATCACCCCGCTCATCCCGCCTGGGATCGCCATGATCCTCTACGGCTCCATCGCCAATGTCTCCATCGGCAAGCTCTTTGTAGCCGGCATCGGCCCCGGCATCCTGCTCTGCGTGGCCCTGATGCTCCTTGTGGCGGTGGTTTCCTATAAGCGCGGCTATACCACCACACAGCGCGTGGACACTTCCTTTAAGCGCGTCATGTATACCTTTAAACGCGCCTTCCTGCCCCTGTGCCTGCCGATTATCATTATCGGCGGTATCCGTATCGGAGCCTTTACCCCCACGGAAGCGGGCTCGGTCGCCATTCTCTACTCCCTGCTTTTAGGCATCGTCTACCGCGAGATGACCTTTAAGAATATCCTCATGGGACTTAAGGACACGGTACTGACCTCCGCGGGCATTATGCTCATCGTGGGCATGGCCTCGGCCTTTGCCTGGATCCTGACCCGTGAGCGGGTGCCTCAGTATCTGACGAGCCTCTTTATCCACCATTTATCAAGCGGCGTTCTCTTTCTCATCATCCTGAACCTGTTCCTGATTTTCATCGGCATGTTCATCGAAACCACCGCCGCGATGATTATTCTGGTACCCTTACTGACACCGATCGCGGCTCACTTTGGTATCAACGAGATTCAGTTCGCGATGACGATTATCTTCAACTTCTCGATAGGCTGTATCTCACCGCCCATGGGAACCCTGATGTTCGTGACCTGCTCGATTACCAAGTGTCCGATGCTGACCTTCATTAAGGAGGCCGTACCCTTCTACGTCCTGTTAGTCGTGTGCCTCGCACTCATTACCTTCGTGCCCTTTATCACGACCGGGCTTGTCGATCTGGTTTACTGAGATTAAGCAATGACTGAACTTTGCATACGCAACGCATCTTCTGAGTTTAGTCCCGTACCCTTCCCGCCAGGACAGGAAATGGTCCTGAGCGGGGAGCTTATCCACTACGGAACTTTTGAGGAAAGACAGGGAGAACGTACCGTCATTGATGCACAGGGCTGGTACCTTACGCCCTCCTTTATCGATCATCACTGTCACGTTTATCCCACGGGCACGGAAATGGGCCTCTATGCCGATACCTACGCCTTCCCGCAGGGCTGTACCGCTCTCGTGGATGCCGGAAGTACGGGCGTGGCTAATTACCGCTCTTTTCAGCGTGAGATAGCCACAGGCGCGAGTGCCGATATTTACGCCTATCTCAATGTCGCTGCGGCAGGACAGGTGTCAGAGCATAATCCCGAGTACGTCCACCCCGACTTTTTCTCAGATAGCTTTGCAGACTTTCTCAAAGCACATCCCGGGATCCGCGGTCTTAAAATACGCTTTGACACGGCCTGTACCCGTAACTTAGGGTTACGTCCGCTAAACCGGGCCGCAGAAATCGCCCATGAGCTTAAAGTGCCGCTTTCCGTACATATCGCGCACCATCCCTGTACGCTCAGGGAGATCCTGGCCACGTTGCAGAGCGGCGATATCCTCTGCCACATGTATCAGGACAGCGCGGAGAATATTCTCACCGCCCGGGGTGAGATCAGACCGGAAGTACTGGAAGCGCGTGAGCGCGGCGTGCTGTTTGAAAGCGCCGACGGTTTTGCCAACTGTGCGTTAAAGGTGGCCCGCCAGGCGATCGCCCGCGGTTTTAAACCCGACATCATCAGCACCGATCTGACGCGGGAAAAGCTCTACACCCTGCGCGGTTACGGTCTGGCCTTCACGCTCTCCAAATATCATGCCTTAGGTATGACGTGGCCGGAGGTGATCCGTGCCGCCACCCTGACGCCGCGCGAAGTTCTGCATAGAGGGGCACCATGGCCGCTAAAGGAAGGTACCAGGGCCGATCTCGTGCTCTTCAGCCTGCTACCGACGCAGGGCTTTACCTTCACCGACAGTCAGGACACGACACTTGAAATCCCCGAGCTTCTCAAGGTGCAGCTAACCGTGCATCGCGGTAAGAGCGTGTACTGCGCCCCGGAGAGTCTGACACGGATGCAGCGCTTTAACTGATTTCCCCCTAAAACAGGATTTTTCCTGTACTCCATTTCTTCAGGGCAGGTACTCCTGCCCTGATTCTGAACTAGCAGAGAATAAGTTCAATCCCCAGCTTGCGGATTTCCTCGGCCACCCCGGCATCTAAACCCTTATCGGTGATAATCATGTCCAGGGAGCTCAGAGCTCCCACCTCAAAGAGCTGCGTCTTTCCGTATTTACTGCTGTCCACCACCAGGACCCGCTTTGACGACTGGTTGAGAAGCGTAGACTTAATAAAGGATTTCTCATAAGTCGGCGCGGTGATCCCCGTTTCAAGGGTAAAGGCATTACAGCTTAGGAAGGTATAGGTGGGATGAATGCGGTTCAGCAGATCCACGGCATGAGGTCCGATACAGGACTGCGACGACCAGTCAACGGTGCCTCCCGTCACGGATACCTCAATCTGCTGATAGTCAGCAAGCAAAAGACCAATGCGCAGATCGGGCGTGATCACCCGCACAGGGGTATTGATGATATTGCGGGCAATTTCAAAAGTAGTGGTTCCCGCATCCAGCACGATGGAGTCATTGGGCTTGATTAAAGCAGCAGCGGCGGCGGCGATCGCCACCTTTTCCTTATGATTGCGCCCCTGTTTTTCCGAGGTGGTAGGCTGAGAGGGCACAAAGCGGTTAAGGGTCACACCGCCGTGCACACGGTACACCACGCCTTCCTCGTCTAATTTAACGAGCTCGCGGCGAATGGTTGCCGGCGACGCACCGATCAGATTGACCAGCTCGTCTACCGTCACGAGATTGTGCAGCTTTAAATACTCTATGATTTGTTTCGATCTATCCTGCGCCATTTTTATCACGGTCTCCTTAGTTTTCTCTGATTATACCTTGTCATGGTCCTTTAGCCTGCTTTTTATAACAAGTTATTTACATAAGTTAACCATAGATTAACCTTTGAAATTCCTGAATTTGGCATACGGGACGGACATTTATTTCTAACTTTATCAGCCTTGACTGTCCCCGCGGGAACCTAACCTCCATTTGCGCGATCATAATCACATTTTAAGCATCGTGATTGTAAATAATCATCAGCTCTCAAATATAATCAAGCCACTGATTGATGAGGAGCTGTAATGCAACTGGTAATCTTCGCTGACGACCTGACCGGAGCTAATGACACCGCCGCGCAATTTGCCCGCGAGGGTTTTGCGACCGTGGTGGGAATTTGCCCGCTTAGCCTTGATTTAGCACATAATAATGACTGCGAAGTTCTGGTTTTTGATACTGAAAGCCGCGACATTGAACCCGGGAAAGCGGCCAGGACCGTTTCTGAAGCTTTTGATTGTATTCCATCAGAGATTAATCAGCTCTTTATTTACAAAAAAGTAGATTCTACCCTGCGTGGCAATGTGGGAGTGGAGCTGCAGGCCCTGATGGAGCGTTATCAGCCCTCGCTCACGGTTTTCGCGCCTGCCTTTGCTGACGCGGGACGTACCACGGTTAAAGGCTCGCAGCTGCTTAACGGCGTGCCTTTAGAGAAGACCGAGTTAGCCCGTGTTCCCAAAAGTCCCGTCACCACGTCATATATTCCTGACATCCTGGGAAAGGGAACAGATCTTAAGGCAGAGGTAGTGACCTTAGAGCAGTTACACGCGCCCGCTGCCCTCAGAGAGCGTATTGCAAAACTCCGTCATACTCAGGCCTGCCCCGTTATCGTCTGTGACGCGCAGAGCGCTGAGGATCTAAGACAGGTAGTCTCCCTTTTCAAAGATGAAGCGCGGGTACTTTACGCAGGCTCTGCAGGACTGGCCCGAGAGCTCAGTTCCTGCCTTAAAGGACAGAGCCGTGCTCCGGAAACCACGCCTCAGGTCAGCAGCCTTCTCTATCTGTCAGGCTCCATCAGTGAGATAAGCCGTACACAGTGCGCCACATTGATTGCGCATTCGGCCACCGCCCTCGTAAAACTCGATGTCCGTGCCTGCCTGCAGGATCCGGCTGCGGCTGCAAAAGCGATCGCCCCTGCGATTGTGGAGGCCTCCCTATCCCATCAGGCCGTCTTAGTCAGCGGTGCGCTGGATGAAGATGATGTCGCGCAAAGCGCCGCCTGCGCCAGGGAACTGAAAATAAGCTTTTTTGAGGCCGGCGAGCGCATGGCTCTGACCATGGCCGCTGTCATGCAGGAAGTTTCAGCCCATTTTGATGCCTTTGTCATGACCGGCGGCGATACCGCCGTGCACGCCTGTCAGGCCGTCCGTGCAGGTGTCTTTGCGATCCGCGGTGAAATCGAAAGCGGCATTGCCTCCTGCACTATCGCCTCGGGTCCCTGTCAGGGACGCGTCCTCATTACCAAGGCCGGAGCCTTCGGAACACCCAGCACCTTTTTAAACGTTTTCCAAACTCTGCTTCCCACGAGGAAAGAAACTATGAAAAAACCCGTACTCGGCATCACCATGGGAGATGCCGCCGGTATCGGCTCCGAGATCACCGTCAAGTCACTCGTAAAGCCCGAACTTTACGATAAGTGCGTACCGGTGGTCTTCGGCGATGCCGGACAGATCCGCCGCGCCATCCGGCTGTTAGGCCTTGAAGGCAAGGTCAGCGCGCACGTTATTGAGCACCCGAAGGAGGCTCAACCCTCTCCTGAGCGCATCGAGGTCATCGACCTGCACAACGTGCCTGAAGACGTGCCCTTCGGTCAGGTCAACGCCGCCTGCGGCAAGGCCGCCTATGAGTTTATCGCCAAGGCCGTGTCCTTCACCAGGGACTTTTCCATCCACGCCGTGGTCACCGCTCCCCTCAATAAGGAAGCCCTCCACGCCGGCGGCTGCCCGCACCCGGGGCACACCGAGATCCTCGCCAATCTCACCGGCACTAAGGATTACTCGATGATGCTCGTGGGCGAGAAGCTGCGCGTCATCCACGTCTCGACCCATGTTTCACTGCGCAAGGCCTGCGACACCGTTAAGAAAGACCGTGTCCTCAAGGTCATTCACCTTGCCAACGACACCTTAAAGCTCATGGGCTTTGAGACCCCGCGCATCGCCGTGGCCGGCCTCAATCCCCACTGCGGCGAAGGCGGCCTCTTCGGCACCGAGGACATGGAAGAGATCGTGCCGGCCGTGAAGGCCGCTCAGGAGGAGGGTATCAACGTGCAGGGTCCCATCGCTCCCGATACCGTCTTCCACCGCGCCGCCAATAAGGGCGAGTTCGATATCGTCGTGGTCATGTACCACGATCAGGGCCACATCCCGCTTAAGGTGCTGGGCTTCTCCACCGGCGTCAACGTCACCGTGGGCCTGCCCTGCATCCGTACCTCGGTCGATCACGGTACCGCCTTCGAGATCGCCGGCAAGGGCATTGCCGACTGCGCCTCGATGGACGTCGCCCTCGATTTAGGCGCGAAGATGGCCGCCACCCGTTTTAAAGAACACCTCATGTAGTAAGAATTTCATTTAAGGAGTTATCAAAATGGCTTTTAAACCCTATGGTGTGATCACCCCCGTCCTGACCGCCCTCGACGAGCACGAGAACTTCGACGCCCAGGCTTACGGCGATTTTATCGATCACCTCATCAGGAGCGGTGTCCACGGCATTTTCGCCTTAGGCACCAACGGTGAGTTCTATGCCTTCTCGCAGGAAGAGAAGCTGGAGATCATCAAGACCGCCGTCGCCGCGGTGGACGGCCGCGTCCCCGTGTACGCCGGCACCGGCTGCGTGACCACCAAGGAGACCGTGGAGTTAACTAAGAAGGTGGAAGCCTTAGGCGGCGTGGACTGCCTCTCGGTCATCACCCCCTACTTCACCGCCCTCTCCCAGGACGATCTCTTCCGTCACTACAAGGCCGTGGCCGAGTGCACCGACTTACCCGTGCTGCTCTACAACATTCCGGCCCGTACCGGCAACAACATCGCCTATACCACGGTCAAGAAGTTAGCCCAGTTTGAGAACATCATCGGCATCAAGGACAGCTCCGGCAACTTCGACGCCATGCTCAAGTACATTGAGAACACCGATCCGCGTCTCTCCGTCTTAGCCGGTTCCGACTCCCTCATCCTCTGGACCTTAATGGCCGGCGGCGCCGGTGCCATCTCCGGCTGCTCCAACGTCTTCCCCGAGCTTATGACCTCCATCTACAACCTGTGGAAGGAAGGCAAGTTTGAGGAAGCCAACGAGGCGCAGAAGAAGATCCGTCCCTTCCGCAACGTCATGCAGATGGGCAATCCCAACTCCGTCGTGAAGCGTGCCGCGCAGCTGTTAGGCTACAAGGTAGGCCCCGCCCGCGCTCCGGCCAATGTCGAGAACAAGGCCATTGACGACGCTCTCCTCGAAGTCTTCAAGCTCTACAAGTAGGAGTAAACCCATGGCTAAAGTGATTATCACGCAGCCCTTACACAAGGACGGCATGGCGGTGTTAAACGCCGCCGGTCTCGAAAGCGCGGTGTCTAACGGCGGTACTCCCGCTGAGTATCTGCCTTACGTGAAGGACGCGGACGCCCTCATCATACGCATCGGTCACATTGACCGCGTCACCATGGAAGCGTGCCCCAACCTCAAGGTGATCGCCCGCCCGGGCGTCGGCGTGGACAACGTGGACGTCAAGGCCGCCACCGAGTTAGGCATTCCGGTGGTGATTGCACCGGGCGCCAACACCCGCTCCGTGGCCGAGTGCGCCTTCACCATGATGCTGACGGCAGCCAAGGACATGGTCAGGGCCGATCGTGAACTGCGCAAGGGCAACTGGGCCATGCGCAGCGAGTACAAGGCCTATGAGCTCTACGGCAAGACCTTAGGCCTCATCGGCTACGGTCACATCGGCGGCATTCTCGCCTCCTTATGCGAGGCCATCGGCATGAAGGTCATGGTCTACGATCCCTTCGTGAAGAAGGAAGTCGTGGAGGAGAAGGGCTATGCCTACTGCGAGACCATCGATCCCATCATCGAGAACGCGGACGTCATCTCCCTGCACGTGCCCTTAACCAATGAGACCCGCAATCTCATCGCCAAAGACGAGTTAAAGCGCATGAAGAACACCGCCATTCTCGTCAACTGCGCCCGTGGCGGCATCATCAACGAGAAGGACTTAAAGGAGGCCCTGGAGCAGCACGAGATCATGGCCTGCTGCCTCGACGTCTTCGATCACGAGCCCTTAACCCCCGATGATCCCCTCCTCACCCTCGATAACGTCATCGTCTACCCGCACATGGCGGGCCAGACTAAGGAAGCGGCCTCCAACGTCGCTACCGCGGCGGCCGAGGGCGTGGTAGCCATCTTAAAGGGCGAGAAGTGGCCCAAGGTCTGCAATCCGGATGCCTACAAGCACCCGCGCTGGAATTAGGAGAGCGCCATGTCCGCAATCGGTCAGATTAGAAGAGTGGTCGAGGGAGCCGGTTCCCTTGAGAATATCGTCGGGGAAGTGAAGGCCTACGGGGCCTCCCGCGTCCTCCTCGTCACTGACGCCGGCGTGTTCAAGGCAGGTCTTACCGCTGATCCGCAGGCGCGTTTAGAGAAGGCCGGACTGTCCGTGCACCTCATCAACGACGTGCCCCCGGAGCCCAAGCAGAGCGAAGTGCAGGCCATTTTTGACCGCGCCGAGAAGTTCGAGACCGATCTCGTCCTCGCCATCGGCGGCGGTTCGGCCATGGATACGGCCAAGCTCATCGCCCTCATGTTAGGCAACGGCCTTAACGTGCAGGATCTGCTCGACGGCAAGCGTCCCGCCTCCCGCAAGGTACCGCTCATCATGGTTCCGACCACGGCCGGTACCGGTTCCGAGGCCACGCCTAACGCCATCGTGTTAGTTCCCGAGCTCAACCTCAAGGTGGGTATCGTCTCCGATCTCATGGTCGCCGACGAGGCCATCCTCGACGCGAAGCTCACCGTGGGCTTACCTAACTTCATTACCGCCAACACCGGTATTGACGCGCTGTGCCACCTCATGGAGTGCTATATCTCCAAGAAGGCCTGCCCGTTAAGCGACACCTTCGCGCTGCGCGGCATCACCCTCGTCGCCCGCAGCCTGCGTAAGGCCTACACGGACGGAACGGATCTCGCCGCCCGCGCCGACATGCTCTTAGCTTCCTCCTACGGCGGCATGGCGATCGCGGCCTCGAGCACCGTGGGCATTCACGCCCTCTCCTATCCGTTAGGCGGCCGCTACCACATCCCCCATGGTCTCTCCAACGCCATTCTCATGCCCTATGTCATGGAAGAGAACGCCCCCTGCTGCCTCGAGCGCTACGGGGACATCGCCCGTGCCATGGGACTTGACGTGGCGGGCAAGAGCCCTGAGGCCGTGGCGGAAATGCTCGTTAAGGAACTCTACGATCTCAATGCCTTCCTTCACATTCACTGTGATCTGAAGGAGAAGGGGATCACCCTTGACGTGGTCGACGAGTTAGTCGAGGCCGGTGCCAAGGTCACGCGCCTTTTAAACAACAACCCCAAGGCCTTAAGCCATGATGATATGCGTCGTATCTACACGCGTCTCATTCAGGACAATGCCTAAAAACTCTCCCGCCAGAAATGGCGGGAGACATTAAACCCGGAACTTTTAACTTAACAACTTGAGGATCCTGATATGAACAAACGCAACGATCTCATCACGGGTATCGTGCTTGCCGTGTTCGCTCTCTGGTACCTCTGGCAGTCTTTCTCGATCCGCGTGTTCGCCGCCATGGGCAAGTCCGTGGTCAATTCGACCACCATGCCCAAGATCTGGGCGGTGTGCATGCTGCTCCTTGCCGGTGCGCTTATCCTGCGTGGTCTGCGTGCGCCCAAGAGCACGAAAGACGGTCAGGGTTCCTTCTCCTTAGGAGAGTGGTGCAAGGCCAATTCCGAGGTGCTGCTGACCTTCGTGGCGCTTTTCGCTTATGCCGCGATGATGGTGCCCTTAGGCTTTATTATTTCCAGTATCGTGTACATCTTCTTCCAGACCCTCATTCTGATGGATAAGGAACACCGCTCCTACGTCAAGGCAGCTGTCATTGCCGTAGTGTGCTCGGTGGCGACGTATGCGGTCTTCGTGTACTGGCTGGCAGTGCTGCTGCCCGTCGGCAAGATCTTTGAATAGGAGATTAAGACATGGAAGACGTGTTATCCGGTCTCATGCTGGTGATGGATCCCATGGTGATCTTCTTCATCCTCGTGGGTGTATTCATCGGCATCGTGTTCGGCTCCGTGCCGGGCCTTACCGCCACCATGGCCATCGTGATGTTCCTGCCCCTGACCTACACCATGAGCCCCATTCAGGGTGTCTCGACGCTGATTGCGCTCTATGTAGGCGGTATCTCAGGAGGTCTCATCGCGGCCATCTTGCTCAATATCCCGGGCACTCCCTCCTCGATCGCCACCACCTTTGACGGCGCCCCCATGGCCGCTAAAGGCGAGGCGGGCAAGGCTTTGGGCGTGGGCGTAGTGTTCTCCTTCTGCGGCACCATCGTAGGTCTCATCGTGCTCGTTCTCGTGGCTCCCTTACTTGCCTCCGTGGCCATTAAGTTCGGTCCCTATGAGTACTGCACCCTGGCCTTATTCGCCCTGTCGCTGGTGATTTCGCTCACCGGACGTGATCTCGTCAAGGGCTTAATCAGCGCCTTAATCGGCGTGATGCTCGCCACGGTGGGACTTGCCCCGGTGGATTCGGCCAAGCGCTTTACCTTCGGCTTCGTGGAACTCAATGCCGGCTTCTCGCTCTTAACCCTCCTCATTGGCCTCTTCGCCATTACCGAGGTGATTAAGGCCGCCGAGGACGTGAGAAAGCCCATGACCGCCAAGGTGGACACCAACGTGCACATCAAGGGCTTTGGCTTTAGCATGGCCGAGTTCCTCTCCCAGAAGCTCAACATGCTGCGCTCTTCCGCCATCGGTATCGTGATCGGCATTCTGCCCGGTATCGGCGGTGCCATCTCCGGCATGTTAGCCTACACCGCGGCCAAGAATCAGTCCAAGCATCCCGAGAAGTTCGGTACCGGTATCATGGACGGCGTGGTCGCTTCCGAGTCGGCTAACAATGCCGGTATCGGCGGCGCGCTCATCCCCATGCTGACCTTAGGTATCCCCGGTGACGCGGCCACCGCCATGCTGTTAGGCGGCCTCATGGTCCATCAGATCGCCCCCGGCCCGCTCATCTTCGACAAGTCCGGTCCTGAGGTATTCGGTATCTTCTTTGCCCTCGCCATCTCCGCCGTGGCCATGCTCTTCATCGAGCTCTTCGGTATCCGCGTCTTCATCCGCGTGCTCAAGGTCCCGAAGTACCTCTTAATGCCCGTCATCATCGTGCTGTGCATTATCGGTGCTATCGGTAACGCCAACCGTATCTTCGACGTGTGGTCGGTGATGGTCTTCGGCGTCATGGGCTATGTGCTCTTAAAGGCCAAGATCCCCCATGTCCCGATGATCTTAGGCTTCATTTTAGGACCCATTTTCGAGCTCAATTTCCGCCGTGCCGTGCAGCACGCGCAGATTGATCCCTCGGGAGTGTTCACGCACCCCATCGCGATTATCTTCTTCGTGGTGACCGTGGTGGTAGTGATTTTCTCTCTGCGCCGTCAGAGAAAGGAAGCAGCTGCCCTCGCCGCTGCCGAAAACGAATAATCAATCTTACTTAGGAGTAACGCTATGCGTATGTTAAACAAAGTCCTGACCCTGGCCGCCGCCGTTGGTCTCTGCCTCACCGGTGCCACCGCTAACGCTGCTGACGCCTATCCCTCGCAGACCATCAACATGATCTGCTCACACGGTGCCGGCGGTGACACGGACTACAATGCCCGCCTCATCTCCCGTATGCTCGAGAAGAAGTTAGGCGTGAGCGTGGTGGTCAACAACGTGACCGGTGCCAACGGCTCTATCGCCCTTACCCAGTACAAGGACGAGAACCCCAATGGCTATACCTTAATCGCCACCAACGCCATGTCCTTAGCCTCCAACGAGGCCTCGGGTCTTTCCGATTTCGGTTATGACTCCTTTGAGGTGGTGTGCGTTTACGGTAAGCAGTGCGGTGAGAACCTTTTAGTGCGCGCCGACGCTCCCTACAGCAATCTGCAGGAACTCATTGACGCCACCAAGGCCGAGCCCGAGAGCATCACCTTAGGTATCGCCATGGGCGGTTCCTCCTTCATCGCTGCTCTCATCATGCAGATGGACAAGGGTGCTCAGTTCGCAATGGTCGATGCCGGCGGTGACGGTGCCGAGCGTATGACCTCCCTCTTAGGCGGTCACATTGACGTCACCATCGCTCCCTATACCCTCGCCAAGGAGTATATCGAGTCCGGTAAGGTCAAGTCCCTGTGCACCTTAATGTCCGAGCGTCTGCCCGCCACTCCCGATATCCCCACGGCCGTGGAATCCGGTGTGGAGAACCTGACCATCGACACCCTCTATGTCATCCTTGCTCCTAAGGGCACTCCGGCTGACATCGTAGAGAAGGTCAACGCCGCCTGCCTCGATATCGTCAATAACGATCCCGAGTACGCCGAGGCCATCAAGACCTTCAACTTCCAGGATCCCTATGCCTTATCCGTCAAGGACTCCATCGAGGTGCTGAAGGCCCAGCGCGAGCACATGATGAGCTACTCGCAGTACTTACAGTAAGGCTGTGTACTCAATTAATAAATCACAGTTCACCTAGAGCGTGACTTATATCCCCCCGAGGGGTGAGCGCTAAGCGTTCACCCCTTTTTTGTGCAGAACGCTTAAGAAAACGCTTACCTTGCGCTCTGGCTCACACAAAGCCTTCCTGTCTGCCCCCTCTCTTCTGTCTGCGTGTTAAGCTAGTCCGACTTACACGTTTGCTTAAAGGAAAGTCTATGCGTTTGCCCGTGCTGTTCTCTTTAGCCACCGCCTTATGTCTTGGCCTCACCGCCTCCCCTGCCCCCGCAGAGGACAGCGCGCCAGGAACCGTCTATCCTTCTGCCGCCCTTGATCTTACCTGCTCGCACAGTATCGGGGGTGACACCGACTACAACACGCGCCTTCTGGCCGCGGGGCTTAAGAAGCACTTCAACCGTGAGGTCAGCGTCACCAACTTCCCCGGTGCCAACGGCTCCCTCGCCATGGGACAATGCCTTGAGGCCCCTAACGACGGCTACCACCTCCTTGCCACCAATTCCCTCGCCTTAGCCTCCAACGAGGCCTCGGGACTTTCCGATTTCGGCTATGACGCCTTTGAGGTGGTGTGCGTCTTTGGCAGGCAGAGCGGTGAGAATCTTCTCGTGCCGGCGGACTCGCCCTATACCGATCTCAGCTCCCTCATCAAGGCCTCTCATGAAAAACCCCATGACATCGTGATGGGTGTCGCCATGGGCGGTTCTTCCTTTATCGCGGGGCTTATCCTGCAGATTGACAGGGGATCGGAGCTGGCCTTAAAGGACGCCGGAGGCGACGCGGCGCACCGCCTCCAGGAGCTCCTTGAGGGCAGGATTGACGTCACCATCGCGCCCTATTCTCTCGCATCGCCCTACATTGCAGACGGACAGCTGCGTTCGCTGTGCACGCTCCTGCCTGAGCGTCTCAGTGCCGCTCCCGATATTCCCACCGCCCGTGAGAGCGGGGTGGAGAACCTGGCCATGACCACGTATTACGTGCTGTTAGCGCCTAAGGGCACGCCTTCTGACATCCTTGAGACGCTCAACACCGCCTGCCGTGAGATCGTCACGCACGATGCCGAGTACTTAAAGCGCATTGAGGCCTACAACTTTCAGAAGCCCTACGTGCTGGACCTTAAAGAATCGCGGGAGAGCCTTAGAAAGCAGCGCGAGGACATCATGACCTATGCGCCGTATTTACAATGAAGGAAAGTGAATGTGACTCTCCTTAGGAGCTCTTACTGATTTGCGAGGCTGCTATGGCGCATAAAGGGCTTCACAGACAGGGTTAACTGTCAATTCCCTCCTGTGCGAGAAACTGCGCCACTGTCATGCATTGGGGACGCTCCATCCCCAGACTAAGGAAATCCTTATCCCCGGTTAATATAATGTCTACCTCTGACACGATAGCTGCATTAAGGATGGGCTGATCTTTGGCGTCCCGAATCAGTTTTTCAGCATGATACACAGCACGGATCAGCTCATATGACATCTCGGCTAACATTACCTCAGCGTCAGCGAGATATTGAGGGGCTTTACGGCCAATAATCTGCATTAATTCTGAGATATTAAGATCGCATAGAACAATCTCATGGTGTTCAGCGACATGGAGCAGGGCTTTAGCTGGTTTTGATCGGGGAAAGAGTAGTGCTGAAAACAAAACGTTGGTATCTATCAGGATCCTCACTCTACTTCTCCCGTCCATAGCGTACCTGATTCACAAGTGCCTGAATTTCTTCCTCATCCGTCAGCCCCATGTCGGCGGCTGCACCAGCAAAGGCAGCCTGAGCTTTCCTGATTGCAGTTGCGGAAGCGTTACTGACAACCACTTCCCCTTTCTGATTCTGAAGGAACAGGACTTTATCACCGGACTTCAAACCCAGTAACTCTCTTATGGCCACAGGAACTGTTAATTGACCGGACGCAGAAATTCTAGCCAGATTTTCACTCATCTCCATCTACCTCCAGAAAGCTTTGCTTTATCCAGGTGTTTTACTTAATCTTCAGATGCAAGGCAATCGCGTATGAGCACCCTGAGCTTAGAGACATAACGTTCCCCAGAGTCTCACATCGTCGGTGACATCCTCATTAGCTAAAGCTTATGAGGTTCAGGCGAAGATGTTTTTTAAGCCGTGCTCCGACGGGTCCAGGGCGACAACTCTTACAGCTATTTTAAGAGCCTGATCCCCGGCAATCCTAGCAAGTTCTGTCGTTAGTATATTACATACCACACTGAGAGCGGCATTTTCAGAATGTCCGCAGGATTCATCCGCGCTATTACACGGATTTCGCGGGACATTTTTACTATGATGGTGAAAAGCTGTCTTAAGGCAAACCCAGTCTTAAACATACGCTTCAGGAACAGGCTTTCTTTGAGGATGTGTATAACATGGCGATCATGCAGGTGATCAGGGAAACCTCTTTAGAGTTTCCCGAAAACTGTCCCTGGTCTTGCGGGCAGATCCTTGAGGAGGTTTTTTCCCCTGTCTGACAGGCCGTGCGTTTACCCCCTTGAGTGCGCGAGCGTAAAACCTCAGCTCGCCGCGCTCTCTTGTACAATTTTTAGTGATCCCTGTCACTTTTTAACACTACCTTAAGCCTTCCGTTCCTTTCTCACAGCCGGTCTTGTTTAGCTAATCCGTACAAGAAAGCGTTTACACTCTCAAAACGCAAAGATGATAGTTTTCTATCGTAAATATCATGAAAATTGATAGTATCATATCAAACAGACCAAGAGCTTCAGTGCGTAAAGCTCAGTGATATATAAGGCTTAAGGGCCACAAGGAGTGCTTTATGACCATGCGTAATGACATCGCTGTAATCGGACTGGGGGTAATGGGCAGCAACTTAGCCCTCAATATTGCCGATCACGGCTATAAGGTAGCCGTTTACAACTACACGGCCGATTTAGTGGAAAAGTTTCAGCGCGAGACCCCGCATGAGAACGCGGAACCCTTTACTGATTTAAAGGCCATGGTGGCAAGCCTTAAACACCCCCGCCAGGTGATTATCATGGTGACGGCGGGAAGGCCCGTGGACGCGGTCATCGAGGCCCTGAAGCCGCTGTTAGAGAAGGACGACATTATTCTCGAGTTAGGCAACAGCTATTTTGAGGACAGTATCCGCCGCTTTGAGGATTTAAGTAAGTCCGGGATCGTGTTTATAGGCGCGGGCGTGTCCGGAGGCGCCGAGGGCGCGCGTCACGGCCCCGCGATCATGGCAGGCGGCACGGAAGAAGCTTACGCGAGCGTGGGTCCCATCCTGGAGGCCATTTCCGCCAGGGCCTCTGACGGTAAGCCTTGCTGCGCCTTCATGGGTCAGGGCGGCGCGGGTCATTACGTGAAGATGGTGCACAACGGCATCGAGTACGCCGATATGCAGCTCATTGCCGAGAGCTACCTGCTCCTGAAGGAATTAGGCGGCTTTACCAATGAGGAACTGGCCGACATCTTCGCCACCTATCAGCAGGGAGATCTGCAGAGCTATCTTATCCGCATTACCTCCGCGGTGCTGAGGGAGGACGATCCCGAGGGCTCGGGCTCGCTTGTGGATATGATCGTGGACGCAGCCGGACAGAAGGGCACGGGCAAGTGGACCTGCATTAACGGCTTTGAGGTGGGTACCAATCTCTCCCTTATTGACGGGGCCTGCAACGCCCGCTACATTTCGGGCAAGGTGAAGGAGCGCGAGACGCGCGCCCTTGAAAAGAAGGTCCGTCAGGTGGTGCTGCCTTTTGACCGCAAGACCCTCGTAAGGAAGGTCGGACATTTACTCTACGCAGGCAAAATCGCCGCTTATGCGCAGGGCTTTGATCTCTACCGCGCCGCCTCGGAGCGCTACGGCTTTAACCTCAATTTAGGCAAAATCGCCGAGATCTTCCGCGCCGGCTGCATCATTCAGGCCCGCTTCCTCAATGACATCACGGCCGCCTACACGGAAAACCCCGGGCTTTTAAATCTCGTGGACGCGCCTTTCTTTAAGAGAAAGCTCGAGGAGTGCCTTGAGGATGCGCGCGAGATCTGCGCCCTGGGAATAAGTAACGCCATTCCCACGCCGGTGATGGCGGGAGCTATCACCTACCTTGACGCCTTAAACAGCGCCTGCGTGGGAGCCAATCTCATTCAGGGCTTGCGCGACTACTTCGGCGCGCATACCTTTGAGCGCAAGGATAAGCCGGGCTTCGTCCATCACATGTGGAGCCACTAAATCTTTCCTTACTTTACTTACCGATTCTGTCATATCGAAATCAGGGCCCCGCAGCGGGCCCTTTTTGCCGTTTCCATACTCTCTTCTCCGTTCTCCTGCGGTCAATCTATGATCGGGCGCAAACTTTCAGCACGCCATGACGGCTTCTTCACAAAGAAAAGCAACTTTGCTGATATTATCTTTTCAGTTATGCACAGTTATTTTGACAGGATTAATACAAGGTCGCGTCATGTCCGATAACTCCGCCTTAAAAAACGGTCTCACCGCCACGGCGCAGGAACTGCCGCTTTTTTCCACCGCGGCGCAGATCCTGACCCCCTCGGACGCCAAGATCGCCAATTACATCGCCGCGCATTTAGAAAGCTTTATGGCGATGACCATCTCCGATCTGGCCCGCTCCATTGAGGTCTCGGAGATCACCATCTCGCGCTTTTGCAAGAAGTTAGAGCTCCCCGGGCTGCAGGCCCTAAAGATCACCTTAAGTAAGGAGCTCAATACCCCCAATCCTTTCCTTACCAACGATCTCACGCCCAAAGACAATGTCCGTGAAATCACCGAAAAACTCTTTGCCAACATTCAGGACGGGCTGCAGAACTCGCTGTCACTGCTTGATTTCGGCACCCTTGAGGAGGCGGCGCACGCCATTTACAAGGCCTCGCGCCTGATGTTTTTTGGCTATGGCAATTCCGCCACGGTCTGCCATGACATCGCGACGCGTTTCGTGCGCCTTGCCAAAAGCTGCGAGTTCACCTCCGATCCGCATCAGCAGATGACGCTCGCCTCCATCTGTGACAGCCGCTGCGTGATTGTCGCGGTCTCCTACTCGGGTTCCTCGGTGCAGCTGCTCTCGGCGCTGCAGACGGCCTCAGAGAACGGGGCCACCATCATCCTCATCACCTCGCACAAGAACTCGCCGGCCTCGCGCCTTGCCGACCATACCCTCATCGGGATTGGTCCCGAGGTCCGGCACAATTCGGAGTCCTCGGTATCGCGGCTCATTCACATGGCGATAGGCGACGTGCTCTACACGCGGGTGTCCTTCATGCAGAAGGGCCTCTTTGAGGAAAACCTGCAAAAGATGCGCGAGGGGATCTCCACGCTCAAATCCTAAGGGAGCGCTATGTGAAGGGGTTTAAGCTTGAGGCATGCTCATAAATCGTTATCTCTTCCCTACCGTTAGCGCCGCACTCGTCTACGGCGCCCTTCTCTCAGGCGTAAGCTTCGCTGCGCCCGCGGGCTTTGACACCCCGCAGGGCTTTGACGGGCCCTCGGACCGAGCCTCGCCCAAGGGCTTTAATCAGGAACTGCTGCTCAATACCGTGGAAGGCGTGCGCAACGCGGCTTTAGACGGCGATTACGTGGTGCTGCAGGGTGAGCTTACGGAAGCGGACGACGGGCTCTATCTTGAAGATCGCAGGGGAGAGTGCGTGCGCCTTGAAAACCTGACCGTGCAGAATCCCGGGCTTTCCGGGACCTCCGGCCCGCAAATTCAGATCTGGGGACGCATTCACAAAAACCCCTTCTCGCTCTATATCGAGGTGCTGAGCGTGGGCGCGCTCTAGCTCTTTTCCTCTTCTTCCTTACGGTAGGGATCCTCAAAGAGCGGTTTGGAGGCCAGTTTCTCAAGGCCCCTGAGATCACCCGCGGCCTTCAGCTTTTCCTCAAGCGCCGCGCGCTCCTGCTTCCGCTTCTCGATAAGGGGTTTCAAGATCTCCTTTTCAAGGCGCTTCTGCTCCTTGAGCGCGTTATAGATCATCCCCACGATAAAGAGCAAGGGGATGAGCAGGCATAACCACAGGGTCATTTATTAAGCAGGCCTTCCAGCACCTCAAGGGAGGTAACGCCGCCACGCAGCGGCTTGCCGTCCACGATAAAGAAGGGCACGCCCGGCACGCCGATGGCGCGGCCACGGTCAATATTGCTGCCGACACTGTTCTGCAGCGCCTCGCCTTTGGCCTTTTCCATGAGCGCGTCAAAATCCCCGCCGGCCTTCTCCACCGCCTCCTTCAGAGTGGCGCGGCTATCGAGCTTTTCCATGCGCGCCATTAGGAAGTCCTGGTAGATAAAGTACTTCTCCTGGGACTCTTCAAAGAGCGCCATGCCGATTAAGGAGGCCTCGGCGCTTAAGGGCGAGAGGACGGGGAACTCGACGTAATAGACCTTAACGCCGTGCTTTCCTGCAAAATCCTCAATCAGGGGACGGGCCTGCTTGCAGTAAGTGCAGTTATAGTCAAAAAACTCGATGAGGGTGTGCTTAACCTCGCCCTCCGCGGGGCCAAAGCGGGAGGGCGTATGGGGATCGTTTAAGATCTCGGAGGAGATCCTCGCGACCGTGCGGGCCGCTTCCGCCTGACGCTTTTCCTCCATGGCCTGCGCCGCCTCGATGAGGACCTCGGGATGCGACACGAGATAATCGTGCACCACGCTCTCAATCTGCGCGCGCTGCTCCGCGCTTAAGGGCGGCAGCGTCTCTTCTGCCACAGCGCCCGTGCTTAGAGTTAAAAGGGCGGCAAGCGCCACCGCGCTGCCATATTGCCTTACCGTCATAGAATTTCCTTTGTCAAAGGCTGTTTGAGTTTCAGTCCCAGATTGAAGAGTATAAAGGAAATCAGCGCGCTTACCACAAGACAGAGCGCTAAAGGCAGCATGGAGGTCTCACCCATGAGTCCCACTAAGGGGGACATCAGCGCCCCGAAGAGAAAGCACAGCACGCCGAAAATGCCCGAGGCCGCGCCCGCGCCTCCGGAGCGCGAGGCCATGACGATACCGAAACCCGCTGTCTGCGAGGCACCTAACACCGAGACAAAGAGAGTCAGGGAAACCAGGGCGGGCAGGGAGGAATCCGGGGTAAGACAGGCCACGGCGAGCATGCCCATTCCCGCGAGGAACATCACGCTGCAGGATCCCCGCACAATCCGCCTGTCGCCAAGGCGGCGCGAGAGGCGGACGGCGAGCAGCGCCACAGCCGAGATCACGGTGGCGTTAAAGGCGAACACCACCGAATACTCCAGTGCCGAATAACCGTAGATAGACTGAAAGACAAAGGGCGAGGCGGCCAGATAGGAGAAAAAGCCGCCCATGATAAAGGCCATGGAAAGGCTTAAGGTGAGAAAACGCGCGTTAGTAAGCTCACGGAACATATCCGTGATGGCCGCGCCAAGGCGCGGCTGCCGCTGCTTCCTGTCTAAGGTTTCCTCGACCTTAAAGAGGGAGCCTGCAAGCAGCAGCACGCCCCAGAGCACGAGGAAATAGAACAGCAGCTACCAGCTGCCCGCGGTAATGAGCGCCGAGCCCAGGATGGGCCCGAATATGGGCGCGAGGGAATTTATGGTCATGAGCAGGGACATGAATTTAGTAAGCTCCGGCCCCTTAAACATATCGCAGGCCATGGAGCGCGAGAGCACCACGCCCCCCGACCCCGCGCAGCCCTGGAAAAAGCGCATCACGATAAGCAGCCACACGTCAGAGGCCAGCGCGCAGCCAAGGGAGGTCAGGGCAAAGAGCACGAGGGAGGCCAGAAGCGGCCCCTTACGCCCCCACGCGTCCGACAGGGGACCCACGAAAATCTGCCCTATGGCAAGTCCGAAGAAGGAGGCGGTCAGGGACAGCTGAACGGTAGCCGGATCAGTCATCAGCTCGCGCGTGATGGCAGGCAGCGCGGGCAGATAGATATCGGTGCACACCGGCCCGAAGGCGGTGAGCATACCGAGGATGACGATGTAAAGGAATTTGTCGAAAGGGGACAGTCTCTCCACGAGAGGCACGGGAGCGCCTGAAGCTGCAGATGCAGACATAAACGTTTACCTGAGGAAATTACTGTGCACAACACAGACTGTGAGTTTTGAGCGCACTGTATAAAATTGCCCGTCAAATGTACAAACAGAGAAGCAAAATCTGTCTGTAAAAAGTGAAAAAAAAGCAGGGAGGAAATGCTCCCTGCCAAAACGCGACGGGAGGTCTCAGCCTCCCGTCCTAAACCTGAATCTCGCGATCAGTGACCGCCGGCTAAACGGCGGAAGACCTCGGCCTCGTTATCCAGAACGATGGGACGCTGCTCGGGATTGAGCGCCGCGTCGGCCTTGCTCAGGCGCAGCCAGTCAAGGGCATAGGAGAGTAAGGCGCGGCGGCAGGGATAGACCACGGTACCGTTCTCCACCATCCCGTAATCGTGCTCGATGGCGCGGCGGGCGGCCTCGGGCAGCTCGGGATTGGCCTTAATCACTAAATCCACTAACTCGTTCCACTCCGTGTCGTCACGGCCCGAGGTACCCACCTCACGGAAACCGTTGCCGATGGGATCGGGGAAGCGATCGTTGGGGGCAGGGATCTCCGGCACCGCGCAGCGCACCACGCGCGAGAGCACGTAGTCGCGGAAGGCGTGATGATCGTAGCAGTAAGCTCTCACGTGCCAGCGCATACCGTCAAAAGCGAGGCCGTGCGGAGCGATTAAGTGATCGGTGGGCTTCACCGACGTCTCGGACAGATAGGTCACGTGCACCGCCTTATGGGTGCGGATCGCCTCCAGGAGATTGAAGAGCACGTTCGAGTCGATATTGCGGCGCGGCGGATTGAAGGCCGCCACTCCCACGTTGGGGATAAAGCCGAAGAAATTGCGGCTCTTCACCAGATCGCCCTGCGCGTAGGCGAGAAGATCGTTTAGATAGCTTTCCGGCGCGCAGATCTTGGGGAACAGCGGCTTGAAATCGTCGGTACGGATATAGACCTTTAAGTGACGATCGTAGGTTAAATTCTTACGCGGCGGATCCGAGTCCATCACTAACTGATGGTACTTGGATAAATCGAGCGAAGCCTGCGGAATGGAAATACTGAAAAAGTCCACCAGATCGCGGCGGTTAATCCGTCCGTCAGTGCCTAAACGGAAATCAATGAACTCGAGACGGCGGGCCTGATTCCACTTATTTACGGTGGAAATTTCCTCATTCTGCGGGAAATCGGTGCTCATAGGTAAAGCTCCTAATTACGGGCGGGCTTGCGCCCCTGCATCTTAATAGTATTAATAAGGCACGTTGTATTAATAAGGCACGTTCTGCGTCGGGATTGACCATCCGCGACATCCGGGCCCCCGTAAAGGATCCGGACCGACGCTTACGCACTTAAATTAAGTTCGTAATTATAGCTTAAATTTTTACTTCATGTATAAAAGAGGATGCTATTTTTAAACTGATTAATACCGTTGTTTACACCGCGCAGTCTCTGTCAGCCCCTATTTTTCACCGTTAAATCAAGGTGTTTTCTTAAATATTATAAAACAGTGAGCCCAATCACAAAACATCATCCTTGTAAATTCGTTAGCCCTTTTCCAAATCCCCCTCTCTTACGTAAGAAAGTTAAGTGCAGTGCCGCAGGTATCGGTCTATTTTTTACAAAATAGCGCTAAATGCAGGTAAAAGCCCTGCGCCGGTGCAGGAACCTTGCTTTGCAGAATTGCAGACGGCGACAACAGGGATCTGACGGGCCTCGGAGACCGCGGGCTTTAAAGCCCGCAGCGCCCCTCAGGCTTAGACTTTAGGGAGCGGTCTTGCCGCTTCTGAAAGTTTAAGCCCCCGCGCGGCGGGGGCTTAACTTATCACGTCTTAAGGATTTAGTCCCGTGAGGACGCATCCTGAGGCGCCGTTTCTTCCGCAGCGTCCTCATTCTCAGCGGCGCTGTCCCGCTCCGGATTCAGACCGCTCTTAATGAGCGCGTCAAGGCGCATGCTCTCGGAGAGCAGCGAGTCAAAGACGAACTCCACAGAAGGCATGTAACGGAGCTTGAGGCGTCCTGCCAGCGTGGAGCGGACAAAGCCCGCGGCGCTCTTTAAGCCCTCCATGGCGCTTTTGATGACTTCCTTATCATCGGAAAGCACCGAAACGTAAATACGGGCGTTGCGCAGATCCGGACTTAAGGACACCTCGGTCACCGTGGCACGGGTAACACGGGGATCCTTGATTTCAAACTGCACGATATGGGCGGCCTCGCGGCGCAGGCTGGCGGCCACCCTCTCGTTTCTGCCGTAACTCTTAGGCATAGCTCTCCTTTACAGACTGCGCTTAATCTCGACGTTCTCGAAGACCTCGATCTGATCGCCTACGCGCACGTCCTGATAGTTCTTGACGCCCACACCGCACTCGGTGCCGGCCTTGACCTCGGAGACGTCATCCTTGAAGCGGCGCAGCGAATCGAGCTCGCCCTCGAAGATAACCACGTTCTCACGCAGGACGCGGATGGGCGCGGAGCGCTTGATAACGCCTTCGGTGACCATACAGCCGGCAATGGAGCCGAACTTCGGGTGACGGAAAACGTCGCGCACCTCCGCAAGACCGATGATCTCCTGACGGACCTCGGCCTTGAGCATACCGGACATGGCCTTCTTGACGTCGTCGATAAGGTCGTAAATGACGCTGTAGTAGTGCAGATCCACGCCCTCGGAATCGATGACGCGGCGGGCCGGACCGTCGGCACGGACGTTGAAGCCCACGATAATGGCCGAGGAGGCGGCAGCGAGGGTGGCGTCGGTTTCGGTAATACCGCCCACGCCTGAACCCACGATATTGACCTTGACCTCGTCGGTGGCGAGCTTGTTGAGGGCGTCGGAAATAGCCTCGACGGAACCCTGGACGTCGGCCTTGAGCACCACGTTGAGCTCGGAGGCCTGATTGTCCTTGAACATGTTCTCAAGCTTGGCCTTCTGCTGACGGGCGATCTTGAGTTCGCGGAACTTGCCCTGGCGGAAGAGCGCCACTTCGCGGGCCTTTTTCTCGTCGCGGACCACGGTCACCTCGTCACCGGCATCGGGAACACCGGAGAGACCGTAGATCTCGACGGGAATGGAGGGACCGGCGGAATCGAGGTTCTGGCCGTTCTCATTGCGCATGGCGCGGACGCGGCCGTACTCCAGTCCGCAGAGCACGATGTCGGCCTTGTGGAGAGTACCCTCACGCACGAGGACGGAAGCCACGGGGCCGCGGCCCTTGTCGAGGCGGGACTCGATAACCACGCCCGAGGCCATGCCGTCGGCGACGGCGGTGAGCTCTAACATCTCGGCCTGGAGGAGGATGGCCTCTAATAAGGCGTCCACGCCCTGACCGGTCTTGGCGGAAACCTCGACGAACTGCGTCTCACCGCCCATGCTCTCGGGGATGACCGAGTGCTGGATGAGCTCGTTGATGACGCGGGTGGGATCGGCCCCCGGCTTATCGATCTTGTTGATGGCGACGATGAGCGGCACCTTGGCGGCCTGGGCGTGCTGAATGGCCTCGACGGTCTGCGGCATAACGCCGTCATCGGCAGCGACCACGAGCACGACGATATCGGTGACCTGGGCGCCGCGGGCACGCATGGCGGTAAAGGCGGCGTGACCCGGGGTATCAAGGAAGGTGATACCGGAGCCGCGCATGTCCACGTGATAGGCACCGATCCTCTGGGTAATGCCGCCGGCCTCACCGGCTGCCACCTTGGACTTGCGGATATAGTCAAGGAGCGAGGTCTTGCCGTGATCGACGTGACCCATGATGGTGACCACGGGGGCACGCGGGATGGCGTTGTGACGCTCGCCGCGATCGGCCAGGAGGTTTTCCTCTAACTCGTTCTCCTTACGCAGGATGACCTTGTGGCCCATTTCCTCGGCGACGATCTGGGCGGTACCCTGATCGATGACCTGGTTGATGGTGACCATTTCACCTAACTTCATTAAGGTCTTGATGACCTCGGCGCTCTTGACGGCCATCTTCTGGGCCAGTTCCGCGACGGTAATGGTTTCGCCAATCACCACGTCACGGGAGACGGGAGCGGCGGGACGGTTGAAACCGTGCTGCTGCTGACTGACCCTCGCGGCACCACGGGCGTTGCTGCGGCTGTTACGGCTGTTCTTGCCTCCGCGGCGGCTCTGATTCTGGGAACCCTCGTCCTCACGGCGGTTCTGGCCGGTCTTCTGCCGGCGATCGCTGTTGCCCGAGCGGTGTCGGCCGCGGTTTTCGGCCTCACGCTCCTGACGGGCCTCCGCCTCGCGCACATACAGGGACGAGGAGGTGGAAACATCATCGTCGTTGGAGGCGGCACGCTGGGCCTCTTCGGCCTCCCAGCGGGCGGCATTCTCCTCGGCGAGGCGACGGTTCTCGGCCTCGGCCTTCTGGGCCTCTTCCTCAAGCTTGCGCTGGCGCTGCTCTTCCTGGGCACGCTTTAATTCGGCGTTGGCGCGCTCTTCCTCGCGCCTGGCGGGTGAATCCTTTTTGGCCTTGGCGCGCTCTTCGGCTTCACGGGCCTCGCGGGAGCGCTTCTCAGCCTCCATCTGGGCCTTGCGGGCCAGTTCCGCGGCCTCTTTGGCCTTACGCTCCGCCTCGAGGCGGGCGGCCTCCTCGCGCTCCTTGCGCTCGGCCTCAGCCC
>DVOQ01000038.1 GCA_018713485.1 Candidatus Avisuccinivibrio pullicola | reverse complement strand
TCCTCTGGAGCATGGTGGTGATTTCCTCCATGGCTCCTTCGGCGGTCTGCGCGAGGGCGATACCGTCATTGGCGTTGCGGTTGCCCTGATTAAGGCCGTTGATCTGCGCGGTCATGCGATCGGAGATCTGTAAGCCCGCGGCGTCGTCCTTGGCGGAATTGATACGCAGTCCCGAGGACAGTCTCTCGTAGACGGTGTCAAGGGAGTTGGTGGCGTTGGTCAGCCTGCGCTGCGAGTTAAGCGAGGTGACATTGGTATTAACATAGAGAGCCATTTTTCTATCTCCTGCATTAAAGGGGGCGTTAGCCACTGCATCCTTAAGAGATGCTTTCCTGCTGTATGCTTAGTTATCGGGCGGGCGGAACAGTTCTTGAGGGTTTTTACAAAGAAAATAACTGTGTCTGAAAATTCCCTTCAGGAGCACTTTAAACGGGAGCGCCGCGGCCCTGTCTTAAAAAGCGGCTCTGTGGCTGAAAAGCCTCGCCTGATCACGGTAAGCGGCGCGCGGGAACGCTACAATGAGGTAACTTTTTTCTCAGGAGATTAAGCATGAAAACGGTGTTTCTTACGGGCGGGTCAACGGGGATCGGCAGGGCCACGGTGAAGAAGTTTATCGCCGGGGGCTATCAGGTGGGCTTCATGGATATTGACGTGATGAACGCCACCTCTCTCCTTGCGGAATTAAACAGTTCCTCGCTGTGCTTTTTTGAGGGGGACACGAAGGTCAAGGCGGATATTGAAAAGGCGGTGGCTAAGACCGTGGCACGCTTCGGGGGCCTTGACGCGGTGTTTGCCAACGCGGGCATCCACCGCGCTAACAGCGTGTTAGACGTTACCGACGAGGAAATGGATCTCATGATCAGAACCAATATCTACGGCACGGTGAACACGCTGCGGGTGAGCACCCCGTACCTCGTGAAACAGGGCGGCGGGGCTATCGTCATCAACGCCTCCGATCAGTTCTTCGTGGGTAAGGCCAACAGCTTTATCTACGGCCTGACCAAGGGAGCGTTAGGGCAGATCTCCAAAAGTCTCGCCATTGATTTAGGCCCCTACAATATCCGCGTCAACGCCGTCTGCGCGGGCACCGTCCGTACGCCCCTCGTCGATAAGCTCTTTGTGAAGTTCTCTGAAAAGACGGGGGTTTCGCTTGAGGAGTACTGGAAGAGGGAGAATTCCCTCTATGCGCGCGGCAGCGCCGGAAAGCCTGAGGAAGTGGCGGAGCTGGTTTACTTCCTTGCCTCGGATAAGGCCTCCTTTATCACGGGAGCGCAGTATTTAGTGGACGGCGGCCTCGTGGCCGCTTAGGCTGTGGTTGCTTAAAGGCCGCGCCCCGGCGCGGTCTTCACCGTAGAGTTTTCTCTCACGCTCTCCCTGTAAAGAGGAAGGCTAGGCTCTGTCCCTGAGCTTTTCTGTTCACACACACACTCTCTCTCTCTATGAGCGGTATTCCTGATGGTAGAAATCCTTAAGGGCGCGCCAGAGACTGCCAAGGGCCGTGAAGAGGGCAAAGAGCGCCAGGGAGTATTTCATGAGATTGTAGACAACGCTCCCGCGCAGCAGATTATTTTCTAAAAGATCCGGAGGCAGCTCCGCGCCAAAGCAGGAGCGGATAAGCCACACTTCAAGGTAATACAGCCACGGGCAGAGGGCGAGGGCGGCGTGAAAGAGAAAAGCCATGCGGCGCTTTTCCCTTCTGAAGTTCAGGGCACCGGCAAGAAGGACGCCGGTGGTAAAAATAAGCAGCAGGGGCCCTGTCAGGCCCTCAGGAAAACGGGCGGGACTTACCCCAAGGTGCATGAAGAGCACCACCACAAGGCTTAAGGCATAAAAGACTTTCTGATAATCGCGCATGGTTACCTCACGATCTCAAAGGGCGGATAGGGGCGGGGAGAGCTCTCCCCTGATGTCGTGTCAGCCTGAGGTTCAGGAGGAGAGCCAGGCGCCAGGGAGTCAGTCGGACTCCCGCTGTCAGGCTTTACTGCCTCAGAGCTCAGGGCGCGGGGCGGAATGAAAAAGAGCGGAGCGGAGGGAGCTTTCGCGGTATTTCCGGAACTGCCCTCAGAGGAGAGCGGGACCCCTGCTGTCTGCTTATCCCCGGCCGGAGCTGTCTCCTGCATAGCTAAAGCCTGCGTTACGGAGGCGGCTTCACTTACAGGAAAGGACGGGGCAGCGCTCTCCGTAACTTCAGCATTGCCGTCCGCAGGCGGGGACGCCGGCTTTAAGACCTTTACGGGGGAGTCGTTAAGCGGGGCCTTAGCGGGAGCGCCGCTTTCGGCTAAAGCCACGTAGCGCGGGGCGCGCGTGGAGAAACGCTCCAGGGAGGCGAGGAGATTGCCCTTGCCGCTTAGAAGCGAGCGATCTAAATCATCGACGCTGTCGCCTAAGGCGTGATAGTTCTTTTTGATCCGCTCCAGATAGGAGCTGACGGTGAGGGCCTTTTTATAGAGGCTCTCGGCTTCGGCGGCGATGGCGGCGATGTGCTCGTTCTGACGGGAGAGAACCCACAGCTGCGCGACCACGCGCAGAGCAGGAATGAGCGTGGACGGGGAAACAAGGTACACGCCGTCTTTCCCGGCCTGGGCGTAAAGGGAGGGGGAGGCGCTTAAGGCCTCGGTCAGGGCCCCGTCCACGGGAACGAACATGAAGACAAAGGAAGGGGAGTTAAAGCTCTGATAGCTGTCATAGCGTTTGGCGGCAAGCTCCGCGATATGTGCTTTAAGGGAGGCAAGATGGCGTTTCATGCTCTCCCCGCGCGCGGCTGCGTCTCCGGCGTTAACGTAATCGGTGTAGGCGGTAAGGGAGCATTTGGCGTCGATGATAAGGCAGTGATCTTTAGGCAGGCGCACGATGACGTCGGGACGTCCGCGCTCGTTGAGGGCGCGGCTGCCCGCGACCTCGCGCAGATAGTCCTGTCCCTCGGTAAGTCCCGCGGCCTCGAGGCAGAGCTCCAGCTGATGCTCGCCCCACATGCCCTGGGATTTACGGCCGCCGCGTAAGGCGGAGATGAGTTCCTCGGTTCTTTCACTGACCGCGACATGGGTGGCGTGGAGCTTTAAAAGCTCGGTCTTCAGCGCGCCCGACTGCTCGGAGGAACTCTGCTGCGTTTTTAAAATCAGGGAGCGGAACTGCTCCAGCTCGTTTTTAAGGGGGGTAACGGCGCGCTCAAATTCCTCGCGCGAGCTTAAATTAAGCTCCGCGGAGCGCTGCCTGAGCATTTCCTCAGAGAAAAGCTTCAGGCGCTCCTCAAGGGAGCGGTTGGCCGCGCTCTGCGCCTCGCGCTCGGTTTCAAGGGAGGTACGGGTATGGTCGAGAGAGGTTTTTAAGGTAAGGTTCTCGGCTTTAAGCGCCGCGTTACGTGTCTCGCTTTCAGAAAGGGCTCCCTCCTTTTCCAGAAGCTCGTTTTTAAGGGCGCTGAGAGTCTGCTCCAGACGCTCCCGTGCTTCCTGCTGATGGGTTTCCTCCTGCTCCTTTAAGGCCGTAAGGGCGCGCATTTCGCCCGTGAGGCGCAGATTGGAAGCCGAGAGATCCTCGCGCTCCCCGATAAGCTCGTCAATACGGGTATCGCGCCTGCGCACTTCCTCCTCAAGGGTACTCTTAAGGGCGTTCAGGTGCTCTAAGGTGGCCGCGTCGCACGAGAGCTGCGCGTACGCCTCGGTGAGCCTGGCGCTTTCCCTTTCAAGGCTGTCTCTCAGGGAGTTCACGGTCTCAAGCCGCTCCGCGTGCGCCTGTTTTTCAAGACTGAGTGTTTCGGTAAGGCGCAGGGCCTCACGGGTAGCCTCATCATGTTCTTTTTTTAAGTTACGGCAAGAGCTAAGGCTTAACGCCAGCGCCACGGCAAGGGCCGTCAGCGCGGTCAGCGCGAGCACGGTAAAAGGTAAGCAGGGGGCGGAGAAAAGCAGAGTAAAGGCCGACATAACAATCCTTGACTGATATGGAGGGATTATAGCAACTTAAGTTTTGCGCGCCTAACTTAAGGGACCTAAGGAAGAGCGCAGCAGCGGGCTAGGGAGGGCGCGGCTGCGCCGTAACAGGTCAGTCAGGGCATAAGCCGCAGATTAAATACAGTATAGTAAGCACTCTTGCCCCAAAGCATGGCAGAGATCGCAGCCTTAATGCTCCAAAGTGGCTTAAAGAGGGGGCTAATGCTATTATCAGGGTACCGATTCAATGCACCTGCAGGAGTAAATTCACCATGCGTCCTTTTGCCAAAGTAGCTCAGGCCTGTGTAGCCCTTATGACCGCCGTAGGTTTAATGAGCGGCGCCCATGCCGCCGATACCTCGCCCTTAGGTCATGACGCCTTTCAGGACAAGGTGCTCTATGTGGGCTGTGAAACGGCCTTCGCGCCTTTCACCTACGTCAATGATGAAGGCGATCTCGTGGGTTTTGACCTTGATCTCATCCGTGCCATGGCCGCCACGGAAGGCTTTAAGGTGGAAGTGAAGCCCTTCCCCTTTGACGGTCTCATCCCCGCTCTTATCACCGGTTCCATCGATCTCATCATCTCGGGTTTTACCATTTCTCCCGAGCGTGCGCAGCGCGTGGATTTTTCCGATCCCTATTACCGCTGCGGACTGACCTTTCTCATCAAGAAGGTCAATGCCGATCGTTTTAACAGCCTCGAGGACTTAAAGCATGAGACGCTGTGCTCGCAGATTGGCACCACGGGCGCTCTCTATACCACCAAGGTGCTGCCGGACACCAAACTGCGTCAGTTCAACTCTCCGCCCGAGAGCTATTTAGAGCTGCAGAACGACGGCTGCATGGCGGTGATTAACGATCGTCCCGTCAACGATTTCTTCCTCGTCACTTCGGGAACTAAGGAAATCGTGAGCAAGCCCATCACCACCGACACCTCGGAGTATTACGGTATCGCGGTCCGCAAGGGCGATACGCGCATGCTCTCCTTAATGAACAAGACCTTGAAGAACGTGCAGGAGAACGGTGAGTTCTCGAGGATCAGTGAGGAGTGGTTCGGTTACGACGTCTCCGAGGGTATTTCTCGGTAAGCTTTTTTCTGGTAAGTATCAACAGGAAAAGGGGCCGCGGGCCCCTTTTTCAATGCAGTTCACGCTTTGAGCCTTCCATCTCCCGCAGAGACCCTGAAACTCCTATAATGATGCGGTCTACATGTTTTGAAAGTGAGGCTCATATGCACCGCATCGTCGCTTTAGATGCCATTTCCATTCCCAAGGCTTTCCCCTTACCCCGCCCTTCCTTTGAGCATGAGTGGATTTCCTACGAGACCTCAAAGTATGAGGAAATCGTGCCCCGCGCTCAGGACGCGACCATCATCATCACCAATAAGTGCCGCTTAGACAGGACAGTGTTAGAGCAGTTACCGAGGTTACAGTTCATCGCCGAACTCGCCACCGGCTACAACAATATCGACGTCGATTACTGTAAGGAAAGAGGGATTGGCGTTGCCACCATTCAGGGCTATTCCACGCAGTCCGTGGCCGAGCACACCTTAACCATGATGCTCATGCTCTCGCGCAATATGCTCATTACGCGCAAGGCCATGGAAGAGGGCTTATGGGTGAACGCCAACTGTTTCTGCCAGTTACCCGCTCCCATCCACGATCTCTGCGGCAAGACCCTGACCGTGGTCGGTAACGGCGCGATCGGCACGAAGATCGCGGACTTAGCCCGCGCCTTTGGCATGCGTACCTTAAAGGCCGAGCACAAGGGCGCCGCCTCCGTGCGCGAGGGCTATACCGCCTTTGAGGAGGCTCTTAAGGAGGCGGACTTTATCTCCGTGAACTGTCCCTTAAACGCTTCCACGCAGAATCTCATTACCTTAAAGGAAATGCAGCTCATGAAGCGCTCGGTGTGCATCGTGAACAATGCCCGCGGCGGCGTGGTCAATGAGGCTGATCTCATCACGGCCTTAAAGGACGGCGTCATCGCCGGCGCAGCCGCGGACGTCTCCTCGAAAGAGCCCTTAACTCCCGATCATCCTTACGCCGCGGCCTTAAAGCTTAATAACTTCATCTTAACGCCCCATCAGGCGTGGATGTCGGACGCCTGCCTCGTGGAGCTTTGCCGTCAGTTCGGTGAGAATATCGAGGCCTTTAACGAAGGCCGCAAGGTGCGCCGCATCGTCTAAGCCTCCTTTCCTGCCCCCGGCGTGCGGGGGCAGATCCCCGTCTTTAATCCCTAGCTGTCTAATCAAAGACGCCGAAGTGGCGGCGGGCAAAGTCCACGCGTCCGGCCACCGTATAGTGTGTCCTGTCCGGCAGCGCCTCGATAAGGCGCAGGCGCGGCAGCAGTCCCGCGTTATTGGCCGTCTGAATGGCAAGGCCGGGGCGGGCGTTAAGCTCAAGGAGCATGGGCCCTAAATCGCGGTCGAGCACGATATCGGTACCGATATAGCCTAAACCTGACATGTTGTAGCAGGAGGCGGCGAGGGTCAGCACTTCCATCCAGTGCGGCACGCGGAGCGCATAGAGATCCTTTTCCGTGTCGGGATGGAATTTGATGGGATCGTTGTGCTGCACGGCGCGCACCGCCCTGCCCGTGCGCATGCAGATCCCCACACCTACCGCTCCCTGATGGAGATTGGCCTTGCCGTCGGAGGCGGCGGTGGAGAGGCGCATCATCGCCATCACCGGGAAACCCTGAAAGACAATGACGCGCGTGTCCGGCACGCCCTCATAGGAATAGCCGTTAAACACGGGATCAAAATGAATGAGCGCCTCGATAAGCGCGATATCGGGCTTGCCGCCCAGGGAAAACAGTCCCGCGAGAATATTGGAGAGATGGCGGCGCACGTCATGCAGGGTGACGCTCTGTCCCGAGGCCTTGATAAAGGCGTTCTCGGTCCGTCCCGTGATGGCCAGAATGCCCTTGCCGCCTGAGCCCTGCGCGGGTTTGATGCAGAACTCGCTGTGCTCACCGAGGATATCGAGAATATGCTCCACGTCCTGCTGCGAGCGGATGGCACCGAGGAGCTTCGGTGTCGTCACACCGTGACTTAACGCCATCTCCTTGGTCTTGAGCTTGTTATCCACTAAAGGATAGAGACGGCGCTGATTGTAGCGTCCGATGTAATTGACGTTACGCTGATTCATGCCCATGATGCCGTAATGGGTAAGCTTCAGGGGACTGGCGTAACGCTCTTTAAATGATAACATCGCCTTACTCTCCGCCCTTAGCCGTATCAGGCTCCGTGCCCTTTCCCTCATGCGGGGCGGTTTTGCCTTCGGGATCCTTTAAGGGATGCGCCGCGGCCTCTTCCTTCCAGCTCTTTAGGGTGGAGTGAGGATGGGCCTTCAGGGCGTGCCTTTCCGCGTTCAGGCGATCCGCCTCAAAGGGCTCGCCCGCGGCATGGGCCTCGGTGATCTTGTCCGATAAGGGCTTAAAGCGCTTTAACTCCGAAAGACGGAAGCCCGTGTAATTGCCCATCATGAGCACGAAGGCGAGAATGACGAGCTGCAGACCGAGGAAATTGAAGGTCACGTGCTGAATCACGGCGCTGTTCATGGCAAGGAAGGCGCACACGGCCACGAAGAGCGATCCTCCGCCCTGCTTTAACACTTCCTTATAGCCTTCCTCTTCCCAGAGAATGGACATTCTCTCAATGGTCCACGAGAGAATGATCATGGGGAAGAAGGTCACCTTGATACCCTCGGTCAGGCCAATCTTGTAGGTGATAAGCGAGATGGCGCCGATGAGCGCAATCACGGTGATGATCACCGCTGAAATACGTGCCACGAGCAGAAGGTTGAGGTGCGACAGCCACGAGCGCACGATAAGTCCGATACAGACGATGGAGATGAAACCGATAAGGCCCACGATAAGCGAGGTCTGCAAAAAGGCCATCGCGATGAGCACCGGCATGAAGGTACCCGAGGTCTTGATCCCCACCAGAATACGTAGGAACACCACGATGAGCACGCCGATGGGCAGGAGGAGAATGCCCTTAAAGAGAGACTGCTCCTCGATGGGCAGGGAGTCAATGGAGAGCGACACCACGTCCTGACCTGAGGCCTGCATGGTCGCGACCTTGAGGTGTCCTGCCTGCGAGGCGGACATGGAGTTGAGGATGGTCGAGAAGGTCACGCGTGCATTGGTACCACCCTGCACATCAAGAAGGGAACCTGCGTGATCGTTCCAGATAAGCTCGGTGGGGCTTAAACCCGAGGCTCCGGTCACGGGATCGAAGATCTCATACTGCGTGCCGTCAAAGACCGCCACCTTGGGGGTGAGGGTACGGTTACGCCTGGCGTCCTCCAGACTTAACACGCCCACGATGCGCGAGGGGATACGTGCGAGCTCAAGGATATGCACCAAAAGCTCAGGCTTTTCATACTGCGCGTTTAACAGCGCCGCCTCTTCGGTCTGGGAGTTCATCAGGGCAATGGCCTGGGCCGTCAGTGAGAAGGCCGAGGCCGAGCGCTGCAGTGCCGTCTCCGCAATGCCGCGCATCGCGGTTAAAAAAGGTTCGGGCTCGGTATTCTGCAACAGCTCGGGCACACGCATCGATGAAGCCGTGGCGTCCGGATCGCTTAAAAAGTCCGCACGGTAGTAGAGGGTCTGTAAACCCGCAGGATTGCGCTTGGTCCATTCCACGAAGGACGCCCCGTCAGGCCGGTAAATATACGTGGTACCAAAGCCTAAGCTCGCCGTGCTCTGTTTTAACTGCGTGAACTGAGGCTGTACGGCAGGCAGGGCCAGATCGACCGTGGCCGCTCCTGCCTGCGTGGGCTCAAATTCCACTTTGGCCTCCACCGTCCACACCTGGCGCATCTGTCCCGGGAGAAAGGGAATGTCAAAGGTGACGTGCTGATAACCCATAAAGAGGATGCCGGTGATAAGTAAAATCGCCGTCACCACATAAAAGACGCCGCGTGAAACCATGTTTTACTCTCTTTTTCGCTCTTTAATCTACTGCTGCCGCTCAGCTTTGCGCTTTTCGTGCACTACCGCAGGCAGTGCGCTTTGCGGATCGGTGCTCACGAAGTCATTGCCCTCTGCGGGCGTGGCCTGCTCCCCGGCTCTGCTTCTCTGTCTCTCATCGTAGGCGGCATTGGGGTTGCGGCCTTCCTTAAGGGCCTTTTCGTAATCATCGCGCATGAGGATGATAAGTCCCTCGGGATCGGAGCGGCCCTGCACGTGATCGCGTGAGACGTCCACCACCGCGATATCCTGGATCAGGGTACGTCCGATAAGCAGCGCGTACTGCATGCGCGTGCGATCGGTAAGGGTAAATTCCGAGGCGGCCGAATAATTGCCCACCTTGACGTTGAGGGACACCACGGGGCGGCGCGTCACTTCCTCCTTGGAGGACTGCCTGACGTCCGAATATCTCACGAAGGGAGCCTCCACGGGCAGCACTCTGCCGTTGGCCTCAATCCTGAAGCGGTACCATTTCTTGCCTCCGCGCTCGAACTCGGTGATGTCGCGGGCGCTTATCGAGGATACCGCCGCTCCCGTGTCAATACGCGCGTCAAAGGTGGCGTTGGCTTCCTTGACGTACACGTACTCATCCTCACCGAAAAAGAGCTTGCCGTCCGGGGCCTGCCTGTCGTAATTGCGCAAGGGCTTTACTCCGTCTAATACCCGGGAGGCATCCGTGCTTCCCGCGTTCATGCCGTCGGCAAAAAGCGAGTCGATCATGGACTGATTCTGCCGTCTTAAGGCCTTTAATTCTTCAAGGACGCGGCTGCGGAATTTCGCGGCCTCATCGGAACTTACCGCAAGCTCCGCCGCTAACGCACCGATCCTGGCGCGCTGTTCGGAAAGTTCTCCGTTCACGCTCTGCAGGGTGCCGTCTATGGCGGCTAATTTCGAGTCGGTATCGTTTAACAGGGGTTCAGCTGAGAAAGCGGGGGCGCAGAGGACCGTCAGCGCGGCTGTCAGCGCCGTGAGTATAAGGTTCTTCGGGGCGTACATTTTGTTAATCATATCCTGTAAGACCTGCCTTCGGGGAAGGCGCAGCCTTATATAGCCTTAGTGTGCCTTGAGCGCCCATTGTAATGCATACAGGAGAAAAATGACTAACAGGGGAAGGATTTGATACAGCAGAACGGAGCTTTTCTGTCTTTATTCATTTTGTTATGGCAGGGGCCTTTAACAATTTTTGGCCAGAAGACCCACCCTCTGTCTTTAGGGTGGGGAGAATGTCACTGAAAATCATCAGGTTTTCGCTTCAGAACTTCCGAAAGCTCCGCAAGGCAGGTATTGCCTGTGACTGTCCGCGTCCTCAGAGGCTACAAAGCGCCTTTGTGCTTCAGAGTAAACTAAAGCGATGCGCCAGAGCCGTTCCCTGCGATCTCGTCCCTCTCCGTAGCGGTGGCTCAGGATCTGCGTCACTGCCTCCTTTAAAACTGTGGCCACTGCACGGCGCTCGTTAAGGGGCATAAATTTGTTCTCGAAAACTACGGTGGTATCGTCCGCGTGAAACAGCAGATCGGGTCTGCCCATGAGCTCGTGACGGTTGGACTGCGGCTCATAACCAAGCCCGGAAAGATACAGCTCCACGTAGACATTTAAAATTGCTTCCTTAGGAGGAGCCCCTTCGTAGTCAATGGACAAAAGCATCTGATTGAGCGTGTCGGTGAGCTGTTCGAGACTGTGCAGGGCAAGCGCTTCTTTAAAAGTTTCGCGGGTGAGCTTAAACACCGTCTCGCCGTCAGCTGCTTCAAGGAACAGTGACTTTCTTAAAAGAGCACCTAAGCTTCTGTGAATTTCACGGTTCGGGCAGGTAAGGGTAATGATGTCACCTGACACTCCGCCCGTGCTGATGTAGGGATCCTTTAAGGTAAGGTAGCCTGTCTGGAAAAGCAGAACCATAGGATCCATGATAAGGATACTGCCGGGGTTTATGAAATCATCGTAGAGAGCCGTAAAGTCATTCTGTTCGTAATTTTGCAGGGTCTGCAGCAGATCCCTGCGGATAAAACTTTTTCTGAGCAGAGCCGGTAAACCGCCGGCCTCGTACCAGTAGCACTGGAAATCGCACATGCTGTCAGCAAAGAAACAGAGTACGGACCAGGTTGAAAAAACGCGTGTCCTGCAATGCCTGTCAAAATGATAGCCATCATACCAGAGTGCCATTTCCTCAAGCACGCGCTCCCTTGCAGCATCGTCCGCCTCAGATTCGTTCAGACCGAGCCGTTTGCATGCGACATAAGTCAGGTTCTCTTTAAAACAGGTACGGATCTCCTCATGGGTATAACCGCAGATCTCTCCATAATACGGATCCTGCGAGATATCCTGTACATTGCTGCCTATGGTGAACAGTCCTGCGTCTTTATAGCGTGTGATGCCGGTGATAAAGACACAGCGGAATTTGTCTAAATCGGTTTTTAAAATCTCAAATAAACTCTGCAGAAGAGACAGCATGGCCGCGTATTCTGAAGGCTTACCGGCATAGGCGGTAAGCGGGGCGTCATATTCGTCGATAAGCAGAACCAGGGAGTAGCTTTCAGCGCTGTCGGCTATGGCCTGCAGCAGGCCTGTCGCCGTGGCTGCATTTTCAGGCAGGGTAGCAGTGAAAGCCTGAGCCTTAAGTTTAAGAGCGCGGATGAGGTTCTTTTCAAATTCCGCGACGGTGGTACAGCGCTGATTAAGTTTGTTAAAATCGAGACGTATCACGGGATAGGTCGCGCTGTCAGACCAGTTTTTTTCTATGTATAAGTCCTTAAAACATGACGGGTTACCCTGTTGTGGCGCTACACCATGCATAAAAAGCTCTTCCAGGGTGCTCACGAGGGTGCTTTTTCCAAAACGGCGCGGACGGGACAGGAATTTAGGTTCGTTATCCATGGCAAGGGAGCGGATGAAACGGGTTTTGTCCACGTAAATTTTGTGATGTGTCCTCAAAAAAGGGAAAGACTGATTGGCCCTCGGTAAACGGCTTTTTAGTCGGTCAAAATCCATCCTGTCCTCTCTCTCTCTCTTACGGCGGCAAATCTCTATCCGGAGCTTCCGGTTAAGCCTGAAATTCTCTGTGAGTACCTTAACCTTTCCTGACAGGGTACGGGAAGGAAGCTTCCCGTACCGACAAGATTAACATATTTGTACTCCCGGGACTTATCTCTCTGAAGAGAGCCCTGGCACGCCCGGGCGGTGAACGTTAAAACCGCGCTAGGAAGCTGTTCCTGTAAAGGTCCTGTCATGCTGAACGGCAGAGCTGTCTTCGCTGAGAAAAGTCAGGATGCGCTCTCTGTTTTTGCGGTAAATGACGTCAGCTTTGGCGATGAGGGGCTCGAGTTCATTGAAGCTGTCAATGCGGATGAGCTCGTTTTGCGAGAAGTTGAGTCTTAACATGCGTTCCTTCCCCACGATATTCTCTAAAAGGCTGTTGGTGCCCTCGGACTGCACCGAGGAGATGAACTCGGTGAGATTGCGGATTTTCCAGCCGCTGATGAGTCCCCAGTAGCGGGTATTTTCGTCAAAGCCGTTGGTAAAGTGTCCCGTCCCGATGGAGAGCACTTTAAGGCTTTCAAGGGTCTGACCGAAATAGCGTCTTGCCTCTCCTGCCGCCACAAGGGAGGGATTGTTGCCCCACATGCCCCCGTCAGCCAGGAGCATGCCGTCCACCACGGAGGGGTCAAAAAAGGTGGGCGCACTGCAGGAGGCGAGGACGGCCTCGTAAAGCGGCAGATGCGGGAAGTCCGAAGTGTAGGAGCGGAAGAGCTGATCGCCTGCCTTTTGCAGATTGGTGACAGGCAGACACAGGGGAATGTCCGTATCCTTGAGGGTCGCCTTACCGAAGACCTGACGCAGTATGGCCTTAAAGCGCAGTTTGTCATAGGAGCTTTTGAGGGCTTTTTCTAAAATGCGCGGGCCGAAGAAGAAGTTTTTGGTGAAGATGGCCTTGCCTGAGGCACGGTAGAGCGCCACTACGCGCGAGGGCGGAAATTTAAGGGCAAGGCAGGAGGCAATGATCGATCCCGTGGAAGTGCCGGCCAGCAGGTTTACCTCCTGAAGCAGGGGGTAGTCACGGGAAATAAGCTCTACCATGCGGGCGGCAAAAGCGCCGCGGATCCCGCCGCCGTCAATGGAGAGGATGAGAAAACGGCTCACGCTGTGCCTCATAAATCATCGGTGCACGGAAACTGGAACTTATTGTAGCAGGCCTGCGCGGCGGATTTAGTGTACAGCAGGGAGGCAAAGCCAAAAAATTGTGATCCGGCTTACACTTTTGAGGGTGCGCCCGGTTAGAATGACGCCACTTTATTTCAGAGAGTACTGTGTATGTCCTTTTTAGATACCTTTTTGCAGGTCATGGTGCTGTTTTGCGTGGTGATCGTGGGATTCGCCGCCAGTAAGGCCGGCCTCATGAACGCCGATTTCAGCCGTCAGCTCTCCGCTCTTGTCATCAAGGTCTGCTCGCCGATGCTGATCCTTGCCTCGGCCATGGGCGACGTGCTGCCTCCGTCAGAGGCGATTGTGCCCGTACTCCTTTACGGTACCCTGAGCCTTGTCCTGCTCATCCTGCTTGCGCTGCCCCTTACGCGTCTGCTGCGCCTTAAGGACTTTGAGGCGGGCTGCTTTAAGTTCATGTTCGGCTTTGGCAACGTGGCCTTTATCGGTTTCCCTGTGGTGGCCTCGCTCTTTGGTATCGAGGCGGTCTTTTACGCAGCTCTCCTCACGCTGCCCTTCAATCTCCTTATCTTTACCGTGGGCTATATGTTCATTCTCGGCACTGAGGGGATGCACGTTAAGTTTAAGCTCTTTGTTTCGCCCCTCATGCTCGCCACCTACGGGGCGCTGATCATCGTGGTGGCGCAGCTTTCCGTACCCGCACCGGTCGCCTCTGCCGCGCAGTTAGTCGGTCAGATGACGGTACCGGCCTCGCTTTTAATCATCGGCTCGTCGCTTGCCGATCTGCCGGTGCAGAAGATGTTAGGCACGCCTAAGCTCTACGCGATGTGCGCCCTGAAGCTCGTTCTCATGCCCGCCGCTGTTTACGGCGTGCTCTACCTCTGTCCCGTGGAACGGGAATACGCTGACGTCATCGTCATACTTTCAGCCATGCCCGTGGCCGCTTACGGCGTGATGTTCTGCGCCCAGCATGGCCTCGATACGGCCCTCATTTCCGAGGGTATCTTTCTTTCCACCTTTTTCTCGCTCTTCAGTGTCCCCCTCGTGGCGAGTTTGCTGTAGGTCAGGCAGATCAGAAGGGAGTGTAAACGCGGCTTCTGAGCCGCCGCGCGGGAAATCTCTTACGCAGAGCCGCAGGACAGCAGATGGCGGCAGGATCTGTCTCTCAGGTACCGTATGCCGCCTCCTGAGAGAGCGGCTGACTGCACAGAGCGGGCCGCACTGTCAGTGCCCTCTTAAACAGAGCGTCTATAATGCCGTCTTTGCGGGCATATGCCCTGAATAACTTAAGATAAGGGTTGGTATGAAGACTGGTTTTAATCGCTGTGCGTTAGCGGCAGCTGTCCTCGCGCTGAGCGTTCCGGCTCACGCGCTCTTTTTAAACGCTTCTTCCTCGTTTAACGGCTCCACGGACGTGGACGGCACTAACGGTGAGGTTGCCACCACCATCTACCACGTGATGGGGGGCGGGGAGCACTTTATTGTGGATTTAAAGCGCACCGATTATGATTTTGACGGCGCTTACGGGGTTAACGGCGATCCGTGGGATTCCTTAAACCGCATTTTCCTTGATCTGCGCGACGAGGGGCAGTTTAATGCGCAGCTGGGCTACTTCGCGGGGCTTGGGTACGCCATGGGCTTTGAGGAGGATATTCACTTAAGTGAAAATTATTCCCTGATGCCGCGCGCGGGACTGTCGTGGAACTTCGGGGACGGGATTAAGGCCTTCTTCGGCGCGGCCGCGAACCTTAACGAAGCCGATAATAAGTTCCTTCCGGTTTTAGGCGTTCAGTTTGGCAAAGATGCGGATCTGGGCTGGTCAGGTTCGGTTGCCTATCCGGCCACTCGCGTGCTCTACAGACCCAGTGAGACCTTAGCCTTTGAGGGCGTGTTCCTGACCGTCAAGGAAACCTACCAGTTAGCCGATGATTCAAAGGTGGCCTCTGAGGGATTTGTTATGGAGGAAAGCTACGGCGTGTCGGCGGGCATTATCTATACACCCGTGAAGATGCTCAATATCCGCGCCGGCGTGCAGAGCTTCTTTGACCGCGAATATACCCTTTATGACCGTGACGGTGACGAGTTTGCCTCCTACGATACCGATCCGAGCCTCGGCGGTTATGTTACCGTGGGTCTTGCCTTCTAGCCAGTGACGTCCTCCCATGAGCTGAAGCTCACGGGCTTCCGGCTGAGCGGTTGTTAAGCCGCTCTCCTGAAGGTTCCCGGTGACTGCTCCTTAAAGAGCCTGCGGTCAGGACTATCCGGGTAAGTCCTGCCCTTCTGATGTTTCAGGCGGCGTTTAAATCCGCGGTTGCGGCATGGCCGCAGAGCTCTCAGGTCTGTGAAGTGCACTGAGGCGGCACCTTAATGAGAAGGGCCTCTTCTGAGCCTGTGCACGGCATTTTCAGGTGAGCGCAGCTTGCGTGACGGAGGCGCAGAAGAACAGACATTTAGAGGAGATGGCACTGTGGTATGACGGTTTCTGTTTTGATGCAGGATGCAGTACCCGCGTTTTCTCCACGAGGTCGGTTCTGCGCTTTTTCAGCAGCCCTGAGGCCGTTTTTTTGCCGTACCGGGCTGAAGCGAGGGCACAGATCCTGTCCCGTCAGTATGGGCACAGTGATGTTTTTCTGACAGGGTGTTCCGTTTCGCGCTGGTCCATTCAGCCATGCCGGGTAAACGCCGTAGCGTACGCTATGCTCAGCTGCCTTCGCTAAAAAGGCCTCGGGAAGAGGGTGAGACTGAGCAGAAGCTGACCTCCTGAGGAGGCGTAACCTGCCAAAACAAAGGGCGTCCGGAGACACCCTTTGGAAGCCCCAACTGAGGCATGACAACAGTAAGTCTAGTCTCCGTTTAAGTAGCGGTTAACCTCGTATGCACAGGCTTTGCCCTCGGCAAAGGCGTAGACCACGAGCGACTGGCCGCGTCTGCCGTCGCCGGCGGCGAACACCCCCGGCTCTCCCGTGTAAAAGGCACTCCTGCCTTCCGCGGGAGCAGCGATGTTGCCCCGTGCGTCAGGGGTGAGGTTAAAGGCCTTTAACAGTGTCTGTGAGGGGTGGGAATAACCTAAGGCGATGAGTACCACCTGACCTTTAAGCTCGGCTTCCGTACCCTTAACGGGAGTGATCCTGCGGTGGGGCCCCCACGTGACGCGCACCGTGCTGATGCCGCGTACCGCCCCGTCCTCATCGCCAAGAAAGGCGGTGGTACTGGTGGAGAAAAGACGCGTGCAGCCCTCCTCCTGGGAGGTGGAGGTGCGCCTGATGTGCCGGTAGTAAGGCCAGGCACGGCGTTTATCCACGCTCCCGGGCAGCTCGTCGTGATAGTCCACCTGGGTTATGGAAAGGGCTCCCTTACGCCTTGCGGTACCGATGCAGTCCGAGGCGGTTTCACCGCCGCCGATAACGAGGACATCCTTGCCTCTGACGTCGATGGGGTTTTGCGTAAGCCCCGCGTTTTCAAGGTTCTGCGCGATAAGAAATTCAAGCGCGAAGTGCACGCCCTTAAGGTTGCGGCCCTCAAGGGGCAGATCGCGGGGCACCTCGGACCCGGGGCACAGAACCACGGCGTCAAAGTTCTCCTTAAGATACGCGGGAGTGACCGTGCGTGTGGCATCGTTGCGCACGCCGTTGTCCGGCGTGTCCTCAGGTGAGCCCACGTAAGTTCCCGTCACAAAGGTAACGCCTTCATCGGCCATGCTCTCAAGGCGGCGGTCAAGTAAGGACTTGGAGAGCTTGAAGTCGGGAATGCCAAGGCGCAGTAAACCGCCTAAAGCGGCGTTTTTCTCGTATACCGTGACGGAGTGCCCGAGACGGTTTAGATCGAGGGCGCAGGCCAGAGCGGCAGGTCCCGAGCCTACGATGGCGACCTTTTTGCCCGTGCGCACGGGTAAGCTTCGCGAGCGCATCAGACCGTGGTTTAAGGCGTACTCGGCCACCTTGCGCTCCACGGATTTAATGCCCACCGCCCTGTCAATAAGCGAGAGGGTACAGGCTTCCTCACACAGGGCAGGACAGATGCGGCCCGTGATTTCGGGGAAGGGAGAGGTGGTCTCCAGAATGGCGAAGGCGCGTTCAAAATCCCCCTCGCAGACGGCCTGATTAACCTCAGGCATGACGTTGTGCAGCGGGCACAGATGCGAGCAGAAGGGGGTGCCGCAGTCCATGCAGCGTCCCGCCTGGGCGATGGCGCTTTCGTCGCTTAAGGTGGCGATAAACTCGTTAAAGTGGCGTACGCGCTCGCTGACTCCCTCCATGGGAACAGCCACGCGCCTGATTTCCATAAATCCGCGTTCAAAACCCATTTACTTATCCTCCGGAGAAAGACGCTCTAAGGCGCGGCGGTAACTGCGGGGCATGACCTTGTAAAAACTGTCCAGGGTACGCTCAAAGTCAGAGAGCAGGGCCTGACCCACCTCGCTGCCGGTGCGCGCTACATGCTCTTCAAGTAAGGAACGCAGCAGTTCGCGATCACTCTTACCGCCATGGCAGGGAGAATCTGCAAGGGACGGGGAGCTTAAGACGCTTACCTCACAGTCCTTAAGAGCCTGCGCTGAGAGATGCTTCATAAAATCACCCGTGGCGTCATAGACGTAGGCAATGCCGCCTGACATGCCGGCGGCCAGGTTACGGCCCACCGGTCCTAAAATGACGGCGGTGCCGCCTGTCATGTATTCTAAGGCGTGATCGCCCGTACCCTCACAGACGGCCTCAGCGCCGCTTAAACGCACCGCAAAGCGCTCGCCGACGCGCCCTGAGATGAAGACCCTGCCCGCGGTGGCACCGTAAAGACAGGTATTGCCGGCGATGATGTTGGCACTGGCCCTGCCTTTAAAGCGCGGGGACTTGCGTACGGCGATGATGCCGCCCGAGAGCCCCTTGCCTACGTAATCGTTGGCCTCGCCGGTGATGTTCAGGGTCAGTCCCCTGACGAGGAAGGCACCTGCGGACTGACCTGCGGTACCCTCAAGCTCCAGGGTAATGCTGTCATCCTCAAGGCAAAGTCCTGAGCGCTCCGCAAGCCCTGAGAGATACGTGCCTGCGGAGCGGTTTACGTTGCGCACGGGGCTTTTCAGGGTAAGCGGGGCGGGTTTTTCACCGTCCCTGAGGGCGTTAAGGTAGGTACTCACCGCGTTTTGCAGCGTGTAGTCAAGGCTTAAGGCGTACTCGTGGTGCTGCGGAGCGGAGTGATAGGGCGTGTCCCCGGAGGGAACCTTAAAGAGGATGTTCTCAAAGGACAGGGCGCGGGCCTTCACGAACGCGGGCAGATCGTTACGGACAAGGAGTTCCGTGTGGCCGATGAGCTCATTGAAGGTGCGTACGCCTAAGGAGGCCATGATGCGGCGTACCTCGGAGGCGACAAAGGTAAAGTAGCGGATCACCTGCTCGGGCGTACCGCTGAAGTGACAGCGCAGGGCCGGATCCTGGGTGGCGATACCGGCCGGACAGGTGTTTTTCTGGCACTTGCGCATCATAAGACAGCCTAAGGCCACCAGGGGGGCGGTGCCGAAGCCGAACTCGTCGGCGCCGAGGATGGCTCCTATGACCACGTCCCGTCCGGTCTTAATCTGTCCGTCCACCTGCAGGCGCACGCGCGAGCGCAGGCCATTGAGAGTTAAGGTCTGCTGAACCTCGGCAAGGCCGATTTCCCAGGCCGAGCCCGTGTTTTTCACTGAGCTTACGGGGGCCGCGCCGGTGCCGCCGTCATGGCCGGAGATGACGATGTGATCGGCCTTGCACTTGGCCACGCCCGCAGCCACGGTGCCCACGCCGTTTTCGGCGACGAGCTTGACCGAAATGCCCGCGTGGGGGCAGAGGGACTTTAAGTCGTAGATTAACTGCGCTAAATCCTCAATGGAGTAAATGTCATGGTGCGGGGGAGGGGAGACTAAGGTGATCCCGGGCAGACAGTGGCGCAGTTTCGCGATATAGGGCGAAACCTTGTCGCCAGGCAGCTGTCCGCCTTCGCCGGGTTTCGCTCCCTGGGCCATCTTGATCTGAATCAGATCCGCGCTTTCAAGGTAGGCGGCGGTGACGCCGAAGCGTCCCGAGGCCACCTGCTTGACTCTCGAGCGCAGGGAGTCGCCTTTCTTTAAGGGCACGGGCACCACGGCGTCCTCCCCTAGACAGTCCTTAAGGGTGGCGTCCTTCTCAAGCGGGGCAAAGCGGCGCGGATCCTCGCCGCCCTCTCCGGAGTTCGACATGCCCCCGATCCGGTTCATGGCCACGGCCAGGGTGGCGTGAGCCTCGGCGGAGATGGAACCCATGGACATGGCGGCGGTGGCGAAACGGCGCATAATGCTCTCCTCGCTCTCCACCTCCTCAAGGGGCACGGGCTTTAAGTCCTGTCTGAAATCTAAAAGACCGCGCAGGGTCATGAGACGGGAGGAGTGATCGTTGATGATGGCGGCGTAGGCGGCGTAGGCCTCTGCGTCATCCTCGCGGACGGCCTTCTGTAAATTCACGATGGCCTCCCACGTCCACATGTGGTTTTCGCCGCTGACCCTTTCCATGAGATCACCGCCTGCGGGCAGCACGGAGGCGCTGTAAGGCACGTTCTTTAAGGCCTCCTGATGCACGGCCACGGCCTCGGCGGCGATGTCAAAGAGATTGAGACCGCCGATTTTGGAGGGGGTGCCGGTGAAATACGCGTCGGTGAACTCCTCACTGAGGCCCAGGGCCTCAAAGATCTGCGCGCCGGTATAGGACATGTAGGTGGAAATGCCCATTTTCGCCATGATCTTGTTTAAGCCCTTATCCACGGCCTTAAGATAGTTGGCCTCCAGTTCCGCGCTTTCCGTAAGACTCTGCCCCAGGGCACGGACCGCACTTAAGGCGGCGTAGGGATAAATGGCCTCGGCTCCGTAGCCTGCGAGAGTGGCGAAATGATGGACGGTGCGGGCCGAGCCCGTTTCCACGATAAGTCCCGTGGAGGTTCTGAGGCCGTTGTCCACGAGGCACTGATGCAGGGCGGAGGTGGCAAGGAGTGCGGGGATGGCGACGCGCTCGCGGCTCACGTTACGATCGCTCAGGATAAGGATATTCACGCCCGCGTGAATGGCGTCCACGGCGGCGGCTTTCAGAGAGGCCAGACGGGCCTCGATACCGTCCGCTCCCCAGCTTAGCGGATAGGTGATGTCAAGTTCGCGGGAGCGGAACTTGTGCTGCGTGAGCGCGTCAAGGTTGCGGATCTTTTCCATGCCCGCGGCATTGAGGACCGGCTGTTCAAGCTCGAGGCGCACCGGCGGATTGCAGGCCAGAATGTCCAGCAGATCGGGGCGCGGGCCTACGAAGGAGATGAGGGAGGTGACCATTTCCTCGCGGATGGGATCGATGGGCGGGTTGGTCACCTGGGCAAAAAGCTCGCGGAAATAATCGTAAAGGGGGCGCGGCTTTCCCGACAGTACCGCAAGGGGCGCGTCATTGCCCATCGACATCACGGGCTCGCCTCCCTTAAAGGCCATGGGCTTTATCACGCGCTCCATTTCCTCGCGGGTATAGCCGAAGACCTTAAGCAGGGTCTCAAGGGGCAGGTTAAGCGGCGCGGGAGATTCCGGTGTCTTAAGCGAGTCAAGGCGGATCCTGAGTTTGTCCACCCATTCCTGATAGGGCTTCAGGGTCGCGAGCGTGGTCTTGAGCTCATGATTGTCAATGATGCGTCCCTGCTCTAAATCAATAAGCAGCATCCGGCCCGGCTCAAGGCGCTGCCTGCTGACGATTTTCTCCTCCTCAAGGGGCAGGGTGCCGGCCTCGGAAGCCAGGATCACCTTGTCATCGTCGGTGATGCAGTAGCGCGCAGGTCTCAGGCCATTACGGTCGAGAGCGGCGCCCAGCTGCCGGCCGTCGGTGAAGACCACGGCGGCAGGGCCGTCCCAGGGCTCCATCAGCGCGGCGTGATATTCGTAAAAGGCCTTGAGGCGCGGATCCATGGCGGGGTTTTTCTCCCACGCCTCGGGAATGAGCAGCATCATGGCCTCAGCGAGGGAATAGCCGGTCATGGTCAGGAGCTCAAAGGCGTTGTCGAGCGAGGCTGAATCGGACTGTCCCTGAAAGATGAGCGGCCAGAGCTTGGAGAGATCCTCTCCGAAGAGGGGGGAGGAAATATGTTTCTCGCGGGCCCTGATCCAGTTGAAGTTGCCGCGCAGGGTGTTGATTTCACCGTTGTGCGCGAGCATGCGGAAGGGATGCGCCAGTGACCACTGCGGGAAGGTATTGGTCGAAAAGCGCTGATGGATGACTGCGAGGGCCGATACGCAGCGGCTGTCTTTTAAATCCTTATAGTACTCACCTATCTGCGAGGCTAAAAGCTGTCCCTTATAGACCACGGTACGGGCCGAGAACGAGGGAATGTAGAACTCGCGGCAGTGCTTTAAATGCAGTCTCTCTATTGCGATGGAACTTCTCTTGCGGATGAGAAAGAGCTTTCTTTCAAAGGCGTCGGTGACGGGAAGCTCGGGATTCTGTCCTACAAAGAGCTGCCTTATGACGGGTTCCTTCTCCCTGACCGCGGGGGACATCGGTAAGTGTCCGTTCACGGGGACGTCCCTCCAGCCTAAAAGATACTGCCCTTCGGCCAGAACCGCTCTTTCGATTTCCTCCTGGCAGGCCGCGCGCGAGGCTTCCTCGCGGGGGAGGAACACCATGCCCACGCCGTACTCGGAGGGCGGGGGCAGGGTAATGCCCTTTAAGGAGAGTTCCTCGCGGTAGAGAGGATCGGGGATCTGAATCAGGATACCGGCACCGTCGCCCTGCAGCGGATCGGCACCCACTGCGCCGCGGTGCGTGAGATGTTCAAGGATGTTAAGCCCGTCCTGCACCAGAGAGTGACTTTTACGCCCGTGGATGTCGGCGATAAAACCGACGCCGCACGCGTCATGCTCGTTACGGGAAGAGTATAGACCTGCTGTCATGTGAACCTCAGTCAAAAGGCCTGCCGGGGGCAGGCCGGAGATTTTCAGAGATTAAAGCGAGTAGTAAAGGGAGAACTCCACGGGATGGGGCGTGGCGTTGACCCGGGTTAGCTCCTCGCGCTTTAAGGCGCAGTAGGAGCCGATAAAGTCTTCGCTGAACACGCCGCCCTGAGTGAGGAAGGCGTGATCGTCCTCAAGGGCCTTCAGGGCTTCTTCAAGCGAGCCGCACACCTGCGGAATGGCTGAGGCTTCCTCGGGGGGCAGATCGTAGAGATTCTTATCGAGGGGATCGCCCGGATCCGTGCGGTTAGCGATGCCGTCGAGGCCTGCCATGACCATGGCGGAGAAGGCTAAATAGGGATTGGCCATGCAGTCCGGGAAGCGCACCTCGATATGCGCGGTGGCGGGATTCTGCGCATAGGGAATGCGGATGGAGGCGGAGCGGTTAGAGGCCGAGTAGGCCAGCATCACCGGAGCCTCGAACCCGGGGACAAGACGCTTGTAGGAGTTCGTGGAGGGATTGGTAAAGGCGTTGAGGGCGCGGGCGTGCTTTATGATGCCGCCGATATAATGCAGCGCGAGATCAGAGAGCCCGCCGTACAGATTGCCGGCAAAGAGATTGCGTCCTTTCAGGGAAAGCGACTGATGGCAGTGCATGCCCGAGCCGTTGTCGCCTGCGATGGGCTTGGGCATAAAGGTTGCGGTCTTGCCCGCTCTCTGCGCGACGTTGTGCACCGCGTATTTGTAGAGCAGCACCTCGTCGGCCTTCCTGGTGAGGGTGTTAAAGCGCGTGGCGATTTCATTCTGACCGGCCGTCGCCACCTCGTGATGATGGGCCTCGATGGTAAGCCCGAGCTCGCGCATCACCTTGCACATTTCACTGCGCAGATCCTGGGAGGAGTCCACGGGGGGTACGGGGAAGTAGCCGCCCTTTACGGCAGGACGGTGACCTAAATTGCCGCCTGCGTACTCCCTGTCCGAGTTCCAGGCCGCCTCGTAGGCATCAATGGCGACCATGGAACCTGCCATGTCGCTCTTAAAGCGCACGTCATCGAAGATGAAAAACTCGGGCTCAGGGCCAAAGCAGGCGCTGTCGGCAATGCCCGTGGACTGTAAATAGGCCTCCGCGCGGCGGGCAATGGAGCGCGGATCGCGATCGTAGCCCGTCAGGGTCTGGGGATCGAGAATGTCGCAGCGGATGACGAGCGTGGGATCGGCAAAGAAGGGATCGACAAAGAGGGTGTCAGGATCGGGCATTAATACCATGTCCGACTTGTCAATGCCTCTCCATCCGGCAATCGACGAGCCGTCGAAGAGCTTGCCCTTATTGAAGAAGTCCTCGTCAATGGCCTCAATGGGCAGGCTGATGTGCATTTCCTTGCCTCTGGTGTCGGTAAAGCGCAGATCGGCGAAGGTAAGGCCCTTGCTGTTGATGAGAGACTGAATAGCTGCAAAATCCATATTGATAGCTCCTGAAAATGTGCTGTTGCTCACAAGCTTAGAAGCAAAGACTTGCCTTTTTTAAAGATGCACTGTTACAAGGCGCCGGAGCTGCGCGTGGTGCAGCCTCAGGAGCGGGTGATGCTGTAATTTTTAAAGGTTATATTTTATGTAAGCGGTAAAAATATATGATATTTCTGTCATAAAGAACAGGTGCGGGTATAAATAGTTTTAAAAGACGGGTGTTTAAGGTGCAGGGCTCTCACCAGAAGCGGGCGTCTGCCCTCCTTAAGTGAACGCACTTTTTTTGTGGTCCTGAATGGCCTGCACCGCGGTGGAGCGCGGAAGAGAACGCCATGAGAGGAGGAAAGGACCGGTTTCAGAACAAAAAAACGGGGAAACCGATGGCTTCCCCGCAGGTTTAAACTTTAAGCGTTAAACCTCATTGATATCCGGAGCTCCGGCCACAGGCTTCCTGCCGAAGGCCAGGAAGCAGACGAGGCAGACCACGGCGATCACGATACCGATGATGTTGGAGGTCGTGATGTTGACGCCAAAGCCCATGTTCGGCTCGTAGATAATGTAGGTCATGGTAGCGGCAGTGATGAAGGTCGCCGGAACCGAGCACACCCAGTGGCACTTGCCCTTGCGGTAGAGGTAGCAGGCCGCAGCCCAGAGCATGATGGCAGCGAGGGTCTGATTGGACCAGCCGAAGTATCTCCAGATGATGTTGAAGTCGATCTGGGAGAGCAGGATACCGATGGCGAACACCGGAACGGCGATGACAAGACGCTTGGCCTTTTTGGTCTGCTCCATGTGCAGGGTATCGGCGATGGTCAGACGGGCGGCGCGGAAGGCGGTATCACCGGAGGTGATGGGGAGCACAATCACGCCGAGGATGGCGAGCACGCCGCCGAAGGAACCCATGAGCTCGATGGAGCTGTCATAGACCACGGCCGAGGCGGTGCCGGCGTTGATGGTATCGAGGAGGGACTGCGGATCTGGGTAGAAGGTCATGCCCACGGTCGCCCACACGAGGCCGATGAAGCCCTCGGCAATCATGGCGCCGTAGAACACGAAGCGGCCTTCCTTCTCGTTAGCCATGCAGCGGGCCATCAGCGGGGACTGGGTGGCGTGGAAGCCAGACAGGGCGCCGCAGGCGATGGTGATGAACATCAGGGGCCATAAGGGCAGCTCCTGCGGGTGCTGATTGACTCCCCACTCGGCCCAGGCGAAGAACTCATCGGTACGCTGGGTGAAAAGGGTCACGGTAATGCCCACGGCCATAATGATGAGTAAGGCGCCGAAGAAGGGATAGATACGGCCGATTAACTTATCGATAGGCACCAGGGTCGCGATGAAGTAGTAAATGAAGATGACGGCAAGCCAGAACATGAAGTCGAGGGACTCGGGGGTCAGCTTGGCCAGGAGGCCGGCCGGAGCGGTGGCGAACACCACGCCCACGAGCAGGAGCAGGAGGATGGCGAAGACGCGCATGATCTGCTTGGCGATATTGCCCATGCTGTAGCCCACGATGTCCGGAACGTTAGCGCCCTTGTATCTCACGGACATCATGCCGGAGAAGTAATCGTGAACGGCACCGGCGAAGATGGAGCCAAAGACGATCCACAGTAAGGCGGTGGGGCCGTAGAGGGCGCCCATGATGGGGCCGAACACGGGGCCGACGCCGGCAATGTTCAGAAGCTGAATTAACCACAGCTTCCAGCGCGGCATGGTCACATAGTCCACGCCGTCGTTGAGTTCAATGGCAGGGGTCTTGCGCTCGGGATTGGGCTCGAACACCTTCTCCACGATCTTGCCATAAATGTAATAGCCAACTATAAGTCCCAGTGCGGCTATGATGAACCACATAAACCTAGGCATAAGTTATATCCTCAGCAAATTTAAGTTCAGATCCTGAATTGAAATAATAATGTCGGATCCTGCCTGGAACGTCCCGCCTTCACGGGCCGTATCCCATATGTCCGCTATTATATGCAATGAAAACGGTTGCGGAGGGCTTTTGTGGCTTCAATCTGTGATTTAGTTAGCACTTAAGACCTGCACAATGTGACCTTGCACACTTTTTATGAGAAGGGACTCCATAAATGGAGTAAAGCTTCAGTAACTCTTTGGTAAATAAATAATTTTTTCATGGAGTAAAAGTAACATAAATTTGTTTAAAGCAAGATAGATTTCTATCAGCCGATGAAAATACTGTACTTTACGTGCCCTGTCTCACATTTTACGCCTGTGTAAGCGTTTATGACGGCGTATGCGCGTTGCAATAAATGCAACGCATCACGGCCGGCAGAAGAGGTAAACGACGTAAACCCTGAGGCAGACCCGGCCCTTTGGGACCGGGGCTTTCACCTGCGTTTACAGGTAGTGGGCCTTGAGCCTTATGCTCGGATCCACGATGAGATCGCCTTTCTCGACCAGATCTCCCGAGGTGACGCAGTTATAGAGCTTTTTGATGGCGTAATAGCCCTGCAGGAAGGGATCCTGACAGATGGAAGCGTCAATGATGCCTTCTTTAAAGTAGTCGCGGGTGGAGGGGATCTCGTCCGTGGCGATAAAGTAGGGACGTCTGCCGCTCAGGGCTATGACCGCGCGGCAGGCTCCGGAAACGGCCGAACCCGTGGCTACGTAAAGGCAGCTGGCCTCAGGATGCGCCTTCAGGGCTTCCATGGTGAGGGTCTGCGTGAGGATTTCATTATCCTCGCCTTCGATGAGGGAGATAAGGTGCGCCTGACGGCCAAAATATCTGAGTCCTTCGGTAAAGCCTCTGACGCGCTCCATGTGGCCTTTCAGGGATTTAAGGCCGATGACGATGATTACGTTGAGTGGCTTGTCCCTGAGACAGAGATGGGCAAGGTTGGCTGCCAGAAAGCCGGACTTGTAAAAATCCACGCCCACGAAAAAGAGCGGCTTCAGTTCCGGCAAGTTGTGATTGACGCAGGCGATGTACGTACAGGTATGTTTAAGTTCCTCTAGAAGCGCGAGGATGGCGGGCCTGGGCTGCGTGCACAGACAGAAGGCGTTGCAGCCTGCCTTAATCAGGCGCTTAAGCGCCTGCAGATGATCTGTCTCCTTCCAGCCTTCAACTTCATCACAGACGAGAGTCAGTCCTAAATCCTCATATTCCCTGAGCGCTTTGTGCATGCCTGACTTGACGTCATCGAAAAAGGGGCCGTTGACACTCGGGAGCAGCACCCCTATGGAGACGGGCTTTTTACGTGCGGACAGGGCCTTGCCGGCACGGTTGGGATAATAGCCCATGGAGCGGGCCATGGCGGTGACATAATCAACGGTATCCTGATGTACCGAAGGGTGATGGTTTAGCGCCCGCGAGACGGTACCGGGCGAGAGTCCGCAGGCAACTGCCACGTCTTTCAGGGTTACGGTCATATCTAAGTCTGTGGCGCATCTCGGTACGCCTTATTATTTTATAAAAACCGGTCCGCGAAAACCGCGCAGCTTCAGCTACGCTGATGAAGCGGGCCTAAATCCAAACAGAGCGCTGTAAGCTGGCTGCAGTTTTTGCTATGCTGAACAGCAGCATAAACATGCTAAAGGGACGGGCGGTCCCGGATAGCCGGTATTGCAGGCTCAAATAAGAGCTGTCAGCCGGAACCTGCTTGCGTAAGTCCATGCGGGTTTGCAGCAAGAAGCCCCTAAGCTTTAGCTTATGGGAGGGCGTCACTGTTGTCTATCCTGAGCAAAGCTTACGGTATGCCTTAGGAACAGAAAAAGGAGGCTTACGCCCCCTTTCGTCTATGAATGGATGTTCTTTAATGCATACGTAAGTGAGCTCATTATATTATGCGCCGGCCTGGCTTACAATGCGGTCGCGCAGCCTGAGCGACACGTAGGAGAACGCCACGGCGGCAATGAGCACGAGTCCCTTGACCACCTGCTGCACGTAATCATTGATGTTGCACATCAGCATGCCAGTGGAGAGCACGCCCATGATGAGCACGCCGATGATGACGAGGGGCAGCTTGCCCTGACCGCCCATGAGGCTGATACCTCCTAACACGACTGCGGTGATGGCATCCATTTCATAACCGACACCGGCCGCAGGCTGTCCGGAGTTGGTGCGTGACAGGAGCACCAGTCCTGCAATACCCGAGAGGAAAGCGCAGAAGGCGTAGCAGAAAATCTTTACCAGGGTGACGTTGACACCTGAAAGACGGGATGCCTCCTCGTTACCGCCCACGCCGTACACGTGGCGCCCGATGGGGGTGTAGGAAAGGATAAAGATACCCAGGGCGAAGACCGCCACCATGAGAATGACGGGATAGGGGATCCCGAGAAGATAGCCGCGGCCAAAGGGACTGAGGCCCGGACCGAAGCCGTACACGGGAAGACCGTCCGTTATCAGGTAGCCGGCACCGCGTAAGGCAGTCATCATGCCCAGGGTGGCGATGAGCGGGGACATCTTGAAGAAGGAGACGAGGCAGCCGCTGAAGATACCGTAGCAGATGGCGATGGCGAGCGTGATGATGATGGCTACGGGGATGGCATAACCGGCCTTAAGGCAGAGGGCTGCCGTCAGCGAGGAAATACAGGCCACTGAGCCTACTGACAGATCGATACCGGCGGTAAGAATGACAAAGGCCGCGCCTACCGAGATGATACCGATGATCGACACCTGACGCAGAATGGTGGTCACGGTGCCGAAGGAGAAGAAGTTCGAGGAGGCAACCGAGAAAATGGCAATGAGCAGGAGCAGAATGAGCACAATGCCGTAATCAAGGAGCCACAGGGAAAGTTTTTTGTTCATTTTTAACTCCAGAATCTAATTTAAGCCGCCTGCTTTCTGCCCTGCGAGGCACTCTCGAGGATCTTTTCCTGGGAGAACTCACCGCGGTGCAGTTCGGAGGTGATACGTCCTTCGCTCATCACGTAAATACGCTGAGACATGCCGATGAGCTCCGGCATTTCCGAGGAAATCATGATGATGCTCTTACCGCGATCGGCCAGCTCGCACATCAGGCTGTAGATTTCCTGCTTGGCTCCCACGTCGATACCGCGGGTCGGTTCATCAAAAATCAGCACATCGCACTCGGTGGAGAGAATGCGCCCCAGAACCACTTTCTGCTGATTGCCGCCGGACAGGTTCCTGACCAGCTGCTCCATGGAGGGTGTCTTGATATTGAGCTCTTTGATGTAGCCTGCGGTGGCCGCCTTCTCTTTTTTCGAGTCGATGATGAAGCCGCCCTTTAAGTAGCGCGGCAGGGAGCTGAACACGACGTTTTCACGTACCACGAGGCCTAACAGCACTCCCTGGGATTTACGGTCTTCGGGGATAAGTCCGATCCCCGAGCGCAGGGCGTGGCGCGGTGAGGAAGGCCGGTAGGGAACACCCCTGAAGATGATCTCGCCGTCCGTCACGGGATCGGCACCGAAAATGGCTCTTGCCACCTCAGTCCTTCCGGCGCCCACGAGGCCGCCGAAGCCGATGATCTCACCCCTGTGCAGCACGAAACTCACGTCATGCACCTTATCGTTAGACAGGTGCCGGCATTCGAGGATCACCTCGTCGGTAGTCCGGCGGGGTGAAGGATAGTCACCTGAAATCTCACGGCCCACCATGGAGGCGATGAGGGATTTCATGGTGAAGTCCTTAACGTCTCTGACCGTGACGAAGGTGCCGTCCATGAAGACGGCGGCCCGGTCGCACATCTCAAATACTTCTTCAAGGCGGTGGGAGATGAAGATGATGGTGGTGTTCTGTTCGCGCAGCTTTCTGACGATGTTAAAGAAGATTGCGGTTTCTTTCAGGGTCAGGGGAGCGGTCGGCTCGTCGAGGATGATGAATTTGGGCTTACGGGAAACGGCTTTTAAAATTTCGACCAGCTGCTGATAGGCCACACCGATGTCACAGACGCGTTTTCTCACGTCAATGTTCATGCCCATGTCGTCAAAGAGCTTCTGCGCCCGTGCGTACATCTCCTTTAAATTAAGCATGCCGGATTTGTATTTGATCTCGCGGCCGTAGAAGATGTTTTCAGCGATGGAAAGGAAGGGGATCAGTGAGAACTCCTGATAGACGGCGGCGATGCCCAGCTCCATGGAGAGCATGGGATCAAGGGATTTATAGGTCTTGCCGTCAAAGACAATCTCGCCGTGGGACGGGGTTTCTGCGCCGGTCAGCATTTTAATGAAGGTGGATTTGCCTGCGCCGTTTTCACCGCACAGAGCTAATACCTCACCTCTGCGCACGTCCAGACTGACGCCGCTTAAGGCTCTGACCTTTGCGTAATATTTGGACAGATCCCGCACGGACAGGATGATATCGTCACTCATATGGTTATAACCGCAAAGCGGGGCGGCGAACCGCCCCTCAGATTCAACATGATGGGTAGTAGATGATGAGATTTAATCAGTAGCTTGCCTTGTACTTGCCGGAAAGCACATCCGCCTGAGGAACCTCGACGTAGGGTAACTGCGTCTTAACCGGTTCGGCCGGAAGTCCGTTCTGCACCATCTCATAGAGGTACTTGGCAGATTCATAGCCGCCCTTGTAGGGATAGAGATCCACGGTGCCGCGGTAAATGCTGTCCGGTTCCTGCATCAGGGCCAGGCACTCACGGGTTGCGTCTCCGGAGAAGACGGCCCTGTCAGGGCCCACGGCATTGTTGGCGACCATGGCCTGATATCCGCCGATACCGCCCGAGTCATTGGAGCCTATCACAAGGTTGAGATCAGGATGCTGCTGTAACACGGCTTCAATGATCTTCATGCCGGACTCGGGGTTGTCGCCGGCCTGACGGGCCACGATTTCCATGCCGGGGCAGATTTCCTTGACGGCAGCCTCGATACCGTCGCCACGGTGTTTCGTGGCCTCGACGTTATCCTGGGTAATGAGGGCTACCTTACCCTTGCACTGTAAGGTGGCCTTGGCCCAGTTAGCGGCCTGAGAGCCGATAGTGTGTCCGTAGTTATACTCGTCCATGCCGTAAAGCAGATTGGAGTTGGGGACTAACTGAGCGATGGAGCCCGTGGCGATGCCGGCTTTCTTAGCATCTTCATAGGTGGCTACGAGCGCGTTGGAATCAATGGGAGTGGACAGGATGGCGTCATACTTATCCGAGATCATGTTCTCGATATCGCTCACCTGCTTGTCCACGCGGTACTGCGCGTCAATGGAGATGCACTGAATCCCCAGCTCCTCACAGGCCTTCTCCATGCCTAACTTCACGCCCACAAACCAGGGGTTGGCTAATTGGGGAATGGAGTAGCCTAATTTAATCTCGCTGGGATCCTTGGCGGCGTTGGCGGCACCGACGGCGGTAACCACGCCGGCAACTAACAGGGCAAGCTTTGCAAACTTCATTATCATTCTCCTTAAGTGTGAGTTTTTAAAAACCTTGCTTAATGGCTCTTGGAAACACCCAGAACCTTGTCGTATTCGTTGCACAGAACGTATTTGGCAGGTACGTCCTCCTTGATGACCGAGAAACGGTCGCCGTTGTCGAGGAAACGGTTATCGGTGTGATCGTCATTGGTCTTGGAGACTTCCCAGGTCATCACGGGAGCTTTTTCGCCCCAGAAACGGTGATACATGAGCGGATTGACGCGGATGGAGGAGCCGGGACGGATGCAGACGGTGGAACCGGCTTTCATGGTTACCTTCTGACCGTCAATGGTCAGGTTAAGCTCGCTCTTTTTATCCAGATCCTCATCGGGGGTGGAGTTATAGAGCTGAATCATGAGATCACCGCCACCGCGGTTGATGATGTCTTCCATTTTGTGGCGGTGGAAGTGCATGGGTAATTCCTGACCGTGACCGACGAAGAGCAGCTTCTCTGCATAGGGATTGGGGTAGAGCTCCTTCAGTACCGGGGCGATGGAGCCGTTACGGAAGTTAAACAGCACGCATCCCTGGGTGGTGAAGTCATTGCCTCCGAAATCACTGACGTCCCAGCCTAATTCGACGTCGAATATTTCCTGCCATTCCGTGAGATCGAGCCGCTTCCAGTCAGAGAGTGTGAAGTAGCCAAAACGAGGCAGTACCACGTTACGGGCGGTGACAAAGTCAATCACCTCATCAACGATGCGGTTTACATCAGAACGGTTCATAACACCCATGGTTCTTGCTCCTTAAACAGTTGGATGAGATGTCATCACTATAGGAAATTTATTTGCGCAAAAATAGCATACGATTGCGAAAACGTGATCGGGCGCAAAAAATGTCTTTCACAAGAAATTTTTTGGTTATTTTTCAAAGTATTAATCTAAATCATTTTGGATGATCTGGAAATTTAGTAATAAAATAAACGTAAAGCGCATACGTATGATGAAATTGTGACGGCAAAAATTCACTTATATTATCTTTAATAATAGATAATCATCCCGCAAGGAAGGCTATGCCGCAGCGTGGGCGGCAGGATTAGCTCCCTCACCTCATTCGGGGGCTGCCGCGTCAGTGTGAAAGGGGGAGGAGCTTCAGGGGCGTCCCGGGGGAGGGGCTGCAATTCTGTTGCGGGAGGCATTCCGCAGCCATGATGCGGCAGAACACCGGAAAGCCGGAACCATGGATCGGTCCTAAACAGGGCAGACCCAAAATATTTTACTCTGGCAGTTGCAACATTTTTTCAGTTAGCCTAGACTAACGCATGCAAAGTTAGCGAGGGCTAATTAAAGTTATGCGCAGATAATGTGTTTTGCTTATATGTAACACAGGTAACGCATGGCTAAGCCAAGTAAGGGCAAACCGGCCCGCAGCCTCCTGACTTTAGGGATTTTTGTAAAGCGAAGCTGAGATTATGAAAACATTAGATCATCTCAAAGTGGGCGAAACGGCCCGCGTGGGCAGGGTGCAGGCCGAAGGCAGTTCGCTGCGCCGCCGCCTTCTGGACATGGGACTGACCCGTGACACCGAGGTTAAGTTAACCCGCGTGGCTCCCTTAGGCGATCCGATTGAACTTGAAGTGCGCGGATATTCACTCATTATCCGTAAGGATGACGCCCGTCTCGTGGAGGTAGCCTAAATGACAACGCAGAAGACCGTAGCCTTAATCGGCAATCAGAACAGTGGCAAGACCACGCTGTTTAACGCCTTAACAGGTGCCAATCAGTACGTGGGCAACTGGCCCGGCGTCACCGTGGACCGCGTGGTGGGCCGCGTCAGCGAGAAGGATCTGGCCATAGTCGATTTACCGGGTCTTTATTCACTGTCCCCGTATTCTGCCGAGGAAGTGGTGAGCCGCGACTATCTCACCTCCGGTGAATATGACGTCATCGTCAATGTGGTGGATGCCACGCACCTCGAGCGCGGTCTGTCGCTGACTGCCGAAGTCCTCGCCATGGGCAGGAAGACCGTGGTGGCCTTAAACATGATGGATCTTGCCGCAGAGCAGAAAATCACCATTGATGAGAAGGAACTTGCAAAGCGCTTAGGCTGTGAGGTGATTCCGGTCTGCGCCGCGAACGGCAAGGGCCTCGAGCTCTTATTAAAGGCCATTGAAGAGGCTAAGGAGCCCGCTCCCCTTAAGGTCTATCCCGAGGTGATGGAAGAGGCCATCACGCACATTGCCGATATGCTTGAAGGTGACAGCAAGGGCGTGCTGCGTTTCGTGGCCGCATCGCTCCTGCAGCGCGATAAGCTCTACTCCCGCCGCTTTGACAGCGAGGACTTACAGATCGCCCTCACTACCGAGAGAGCGAAGATCGAGCGTGAACTCGGTGATGATACTGAAAGCCTCATGGCCACCTACCGCTATAACTTCGTGGATGCTCTCGTTAAGGCCTGCGTGAAGAAGACTCCGGGACTTGGCAGACGCTTCTCGATGAAGGTCGATGACATCGTCACCAACCGTTTCCTCGGGATCCCGGTTTTCCTCGTCGTGGTGTACTGCGTTTACTATCTTGCCGTGAGCACCATCGGAACCATGGCCACTGATTATGCCAATGACGTGGTGTTCGGCGAGTGGTGCACCAACGCCGCAGCTGCCGCCCTTGAGAACTCGCCCGAGTGGCTCCGGGGGCTCGTCATTGACGGCGTGATTGGCGGCGTGGGCGCGGTGTTAGGCTTCGTGCCGCAGATGATCGTGTTCTTCCTGCTGCTGGCTTTCCTCGAGCAGTGCGGCTATATGACCCGCGTGGCTTTTGTCCTTGACCGCATTTTCCGTCACTTCGGTCTCTCCGGCCGCTGCTTCATCCCCATGGTGGTGGCTTCAGGCTGCGGTGTGCCGGCCTTAATGAGCGCCAAGAGCATTGATAACATCAATGAAAGACGCATCACCCTCATCACGACCACCTTCGTGCCCTGCTCGGCCAAGCTGCCCATTCTCGCCATGATTGCCGCGGCTTTCTTCCCCGAGAGCACCTTCGTGGCCCCCGGCGTCTACCTGCTCGCCATCATCTCCATCTTCGTGACCGCCTTCATCTTAAAGAAGCAGGCGGCCTTCCGCGAGGACGTGAGCCCCTTCGTGCTCGAGCTTCCCGATTACCACATGCCGAAGATCTCCAACGTGCTGCGCACCACCTACGAGCGCTGCATGCACTTCATTAAGAAGGCCGGAACCATCATCTTCACCACCGTGGTGTTAGTGTGGTTCCTCTCCTCCTTCGGCTTTGGCGAGGAAGGCTTTGGCATGGTCGAGGTCGGTGACTCCATGTTAGCGGCCATCGGTACGGCGATCGCCTTTATCTTCGCGCCCTTAGGCTTTGCCAGCTGGCAGTGCGCGGTGGCCATCTTCACGGGACTTCTTGCCAAGGAGAACGTGGTGGGTACCATCGCGGTGCTGTTAGGCTTAGGTGAGGTGGCCGAGGATGACGCTTCCTTAGGCATGGCCTTACACGGCGAGTTCACCACCGACGCCGCGGCTCTCGCGTTCCTTACCTTCAACCTCTTCTCCACGCCCTGCATCGCGGCTTTAGGCGCCATGAAAAAGCAGTTAGCCTCGGGCAAGATGTTCGCTTTCGCCTGCGTCTACATGCTGGTGTGGGCCTACGCTCTGGCTCTCATCATCTATCAGTTGGGCGGCCTTTTCGCAGGTCAGGTGGACTTTGGCATGGGTACGGTGTTCGCGCTTCTCATTCTCGCGGCCATCATCGCCCTCGTGGTCCGTCCTGAAAAGGCCCGCGCCGATCTCAAGATCGCCGTGCGCAAGGTGTAATCAGATATATTGCAGCGTTGTCCGGTGTTGTCTGACACCGGGCATTTGCATGAGGCCCCTGACGGGGCTTTTTTCGTTTAAGATAGGGGTATTTTAAATCCCTGAGAAACATGAGGTGGGTATGGGCGTGAAGTTTGATGATCTGCAAAAGGATGTCTCGGACGCGGCGCGCGATCTGGGAGAGAGCGTGAAAAAGGATGTGGAGCAGGCGACGGGAGGCAGATTTCAGAGCTCCGCGCCGCAGAGCACCAACGCCATCGTGGCAGTGCTCATCACGCTGCTCTTTGGCCCGGTAGGGGCTTTTTTCTGCTGGTGGCTCTTTGCGCATTACGGCTTCATCAAAAGCCTCTTTTACGCCATCGCCTTTGCCATAGGCCTTACGCTGTGCGCCATCTCAGCTATCGTGCTCGTGGGCTATCTTTTGACCCCGCTTCTGTACATTTATCTCGTATATCACGTCTACAGGGCCGTGTATAACGCGCCGCTGTAGGGAGGAAGGGGCAGTTAGTTCTGAGAAGCGCCGTTCCCTGCGGCAGAGGCTTCAGGTGCGGACTGAGTCTGCTCCTGCAGCTCCCGGCGCTCTTTCACGAACTCCTCGCGGATGGCTCCCGTGACTTCCTGGAAGACGGGAGTGCTCGGGCGGATGAGTGAGAGGAGGGTGTTAGCTGCCTCCTGATTGCCAAGGCGGGCCGAGAGCTGCAGCATTTTAGCGCCCATGGAGAGGGTGGCGGGGCGGCGGATAAAGCGGTTTCCCAGGGTGAAATACCCGGCTGCCTGTCCCTGCACGTTGATGACACGCTGCATCCAGAAAGCGCCGTTGATGAGATCGCCTTTTTCATAAAAACGCTGCGCGATCCCAGCGCACTGACCGGGGCGGGTCAGCATGGCCTCAAAGGCGCGGTTATCCTTAAGCTGCAGGGCCTTCATGGCGCATTTTTCAAAGGCACGGTTGAGGCTGTATTTCTGATAGCGCAGGGCGCTGTCCCCTTCGCGCAGGCGGTAAGTGCTGCGGTAAGTCTCAATCAGGGGGGACAGGCCGGTCAGATCGCCTGCGATACACAGACCGGCCTCCTGCAGGAAAGCCTCCTCAGGAGAACCCTGCGGGAAGGTTTCCTCGGTAAAGTGCAGGCGCGTGTCCACCACCGCGTCCTCGGCCGCCTCATCCTGCAGGGTGCAGGCATTCAGGAGCAGGGCGCTTAGGAGCAGGGCAGGCCATTTAAAGGACACGCGTAAAGCCATCGGAGGTTAAGTCCCCGTAACAGGGTCAGAGCCTAAAAGATCCACGGGAAACCGTCGAGCCAGTCAAACCAGCCGCCTTCCTCTTCTTCCCGAGGCTGTTCCTGACCCTCAGGGGCAGGAGCGGTGATCTTAGGCGGCAGGGCAGCCTGCTGCGCCTCAATCTCCTTTAAGCGGTTCTCACCGGTGACGTCCGCGGCGTGGGCGGCGCTTTCCTCGGTGTAGGTAGTAGCCGCCATCTCATTGACCTTGGAGTAATCGTTAACTCCCGAGCCAAAGAGGGCAGGCTTTTTGAAATCGCCGGTCATATCCACAAGGGTGGAGCCCTGGAAGAGCACGATGAGGTTCTGCACCTGCGGATCGTCCCAGCCTTCGCGCAGATAGTGCACGTAATACCAGCGGCTGGAATCAAAGGGATCCACGAGCATCGGGGTTCCGAGAATAAAGCGCACCTGCTCGGCACTCATGCCATAGCGAAGGCGATCGACATTTTCCTGTTCTACGTAATTGCCCTGGGCTAAATCGGCGCGGTAGGCGCAGCCCGAGAGAAGGGTGAACGAAAGTACGGCGGCTGTAAGCAGGGTTTTCCTTGTAAACGACATGGCCTGAACCTTATTCAAAAGTGATATGGCATTGTAGCGCATATGGGAGCTGAACTTAAGCTCTTCAGTCCGTAAATCCCGTCCTTGCGTGTCTTAAGCGTAAAAGTCAGGCGCGGGCGCTCGGATCCTCGACGTTGCCCACCGTGGCGTTCAGCGCTCTGATGAGATCCTTCGGATTCACGCCGATGGAAAGACCGCGCCTGCCCCCTGAGACGAGGATTTCGGGGTACTTTACCACGCTCTCATGCAGGAGCGTGAGGGTGCGGCGTTTCTGCCCGAAGGGGGAAATGCCGCCCACGACGTAACCCGTGACGCGCGAGGCCGTGGCGGGATCGGTGATCTCGAGGTCCTTGAGCTTTAAGAGCCTGGCGGCGTTTTTCATGGAGATGCGGATATTTACGGGTACGATGCAGGTGACATAGGTCCGGTCGTGGTGCAGGATGATGGTCTTGCACACCTCGCATTCATCACGGCCTAAGGAGCGGGCGGCGTAGTGACCGAAATCGTCGGTGGCCGCGCAGTTATATTCGTAGAGGGTGTGGGGGATTTTCTGCTGTTTTAAAAAGGTCTGCGCCGGGGTAATCATGTTGACTTCCTTATTTTTCACTGCCGCAATTATATGCCAGGGGACAGGGCTCTGTGTCAGACTCAGGATGTCAGATACCTAAAGGACAACAATATCTGTACAAATATCCTTTTTAAGGTAAACAGTAAACAGGCAGATTTGTCTTATATCTGCCGTAAATCGCGCTGCTGAAAGCCTGAAAGCCAAGTTAACAAGTTCTTAAAACAGAATCTAAAGTGATATAACGTTTTGTTATACAAAGAGATTTTATAAGAAGGTTTTAGTAATAAATTTTGGTATTTGCAAAGAGCTTCACAGATTTTAAATAAAGAGCAGCGGGCAGGGCGTTTTCTGTGGTGTATTTGTAAAATCCGTGTAAAGTATAAGGCAGTTGGTGTTTCCGCCTGTCACTTATCCGGTGCAGGCGGTCTTAGTTTAAGGCAGGTTTGTATGACGCAGCTTTCCCGTAAGGGCCAGTTGGCCCTGAATTTCCCGCTCTCCGACGTGCCGGATATCGTGAGTCTCTATTATGAAAAGGAGTACGATCCCTCCGATCCGCAGGCGCGGGTGCTCTTTGGCACCTCGGGCCACCGCGGCAGTCCCGTAAACGGCACGTATATGCACAGCCATATCGAGGCCATTTCCCAGGCGATAGCAGACGAGAGAAAGCGTCTGGGGATCACCGGTCCGCTCTTTTTAGGTAAGGATACGCATGCCCTTTCCTCTGCGGCCTATTACACGGCACTCAGGGTGCTGACGGCCAACGGCGTGGAGGTGGTCATTGACAGCGGTTCCACCTATACGCCCACGCCCGTCATCTCGCGGCAGATCGTGCGTCATAATTTAAGCCACCCGGAGCGTCTTGCCGACGGCATTATCATCACTCCCTCGCACAACCCCCCTGAAGACGGCGGCTTTAAGTACAACCCGCCCCACGGCGGCCCTGCCTCGCCTGATTACACGCGGCCCATCGAGGAGCGCGCCAACGCCCTGCTGAAGGGCGGCCTTAAGGAAGTGAAGATGCTTACCCTAAAGGAGGCGCTCGAGAGTCCCTGTCTGCACCGCGAGGACTTTAAGCGGGCCTATCTTGATGATCTGAGTACGGTCATTGATCTCAGGGCGATTGCCGAAAGCGGCCTCAGGCTTCTCGTCAACGCCCAGGGCGGTGCCTCGATTGCCTACTGGGAGGATTTACAGGAGCGCTGTCACCTGCCCGTGACGCTGATGAACGATCGCGTGGACGGCACTTTCTTCTTCATCCCCTACGATTACGATGAGCATATCCGCATGGACTGCATGTCTCCTTATACCATGCAGCCCTTAATTGACCGCGTGCTTAAGGAAGGCTTTGATTTCGGTATCGCCAACGATCCCGATGCCGACCGTCACGGCGTGGTCACCTCCCAGGGACTTTTAAACTCGAACTGCTATCTCTCTTCCATGATCGATTACCTGCTGAGCACGCGTGAGTATCCTGCAGGCAAGGTGGGCAAGACCATCGGTGCCTCGATGTTCATGGACAGGGTAATAAAGGCGCACGGCAGGGAGGTCTTTGAAACGCCGATTGGCTTTAAGTGGTTCGCGAAGGGCCTCTTTGACCGGGAGCTGGTGTTTGGCTGTGAGGAGAGCGCCGGTGCCTCCTTCCTTGACTTTAAGGGACGCCCCTTTACCACGGACAAGGACGGTTTCCTCGCGGGCCTTATCGGCGCGGAACTCATGGCGAAGACGGGACTTTCCCTTGATGAGTACTACGCAAAGCTTACCTCCCGCCTGGGTCAGGCCTATTACGGACGTGCGGACGTGCTTATTACGCGTAAGCAGAAGGAGGCCTTTAAAAACCTCAATGAGAGCACTGTAAGGATTAGCACCTTAGCCGGCTGTCCCGTGACGGATATCTGTGATCACGCTAAGGGCAATCACGCGCCCATCGGCGGCATCAAGGTGGTGGCAGACAAGTGCTGGTTCTCGGCCCGTCCTTCAGGCACCGAGAATCTCTACAAGATTTACTACGAGTCCTTTGTGTCACCTGAGCACAGGGAGCAGGTCCGGGAGGAGGCCGAGGCTCTGGTGGGCAGGCTCACGGGACTTTAACTTTCAACTTGATTAAGGAGTGACTATGCAACTTAAGTTTATGGGCACGGCCGCCTCGGAGGGGATCCCCAATCCCTTCTGTAACTGTGCCGTCTGTGAAGAGGCACGGCGTACGGGAGGCAAAAACGTGCGCACCCGCGCCTCGGCGGTGGTGGATAACGTGCTGCAGCTTGATCTTTCCCCGGAGTGGTCAGAGCAGCTCTCCCGCGAGAAAACCGATGCGCGATCCCTGCACACGGTGCTGTTCACGCACACCCATCCCGATCACTTTAATGTGGGGGAGTTTGTCTCGCGCTGTGCGGGTTTTGGCTACAACATCGATCATCCGCTTTATGTCTTTGGTAATGACTGCGCCATCAAGGGCGCCTTTAACGCGCTGGACGGCTTAGGCGGCGATCGCTTCATCTTAAAGGTCATTGCCCCTTATCAGCCTTTTGAGCATCAGGGTTATACCATCACGGCGACCCTTGCCAATCACGCCAAAATGGAGCTCTGCTACAACTATCTCATTGAAAAGGACGGACGCACGCTCTTTTACGGCCTTGACTCGGGCTATTTACCCGAGTGCACCTTCGAGTACCTAAAGAAGGTGCATATCGACGTGGCCGTTTTAGAGTGCACCTACGCCGATTACCGCGAGGGGGACCGCACTGACAATCACCTGAACTTCGCCTCGCTTTTCGGGGAGGTGGAGAGATTAAAGGCCCAGGGCACCTTAGGGGAGCACAGCCGCGTCATCGCCTCGCACGTTTCGCACTCAGGAAAGCGCTCGCACGCAGAGTTAGAAGAATTCCTTTCCCCGCACGGCATTCTGACCGCCTATGACGGTCTTACGGTCACCATTTAAGGAGTAAGCTTATGAAAATTATGATGTCGCGCCTCATGCTGATGATGTTCATTCAGTACATCGTCCAGGGCGCATGGGTGTTAACCTTAGGTCTCGTGTTAAGCTCGCACGGCATGCCCGAGATCATCGGTACCGCTTACGCGGTCCTGGGTGTCGCCACCATTCTCTCCCCGATGTTCGTGGGCATGGTGGCCGACCGTTTCTTTGCCACGCAGAAAGTCTTAGGCGTCATGCACCTGCTTTTAGCCGCGGTGGTCTACATCACCTCCGTCTTTATCCTCAAGGGACAGACGGGACCGGTGCTCGTGGGTATTTTCTTCGTGGGCTTAATTTACTATCCCACGGTGGCTCTGACCAATTCCATTTCCTTCAGCCACGTGGACGGCCCGCGCTACTTCCCCATTATCCGCGTCTTCGGTTCGATTGGCTACGTGGTCTTAGGCCTCTTTATCGGTCAGATGGGCTGGTCGGGCGATATCATGACCTGGTATGTCGCCGTGGGTTCGGCAATCGTCATGGGCCTGTACAGCTTCACGCTTCCCCATACCCCGCCCAAGAGCGCCGGCAAGCCTTTCTCAATGCGTGATTTACTGTGCCTTGACGCCATGTCGCTCTTTAAGGACAAGTACTTCACCATCATGATGATCTCCATTCTCATCCTCATGGTGCCCAAGACCGCCTACTCGGCCTACATCCCGGTGTTCCTCAATGCCTTAGGCTTTGACAACGCCGCATCCATGATGCAGATCGGCGTGGCGATGGAAGTGCTCTTCGTGTTCTTCATCCCCTTCTTCCTCGTGCGTTTAGGCTTCAAGTTCACTCTCATGGCCGGCATGCTGTGCTGGGCGATCCGCTCGGTGCTTTTTGCCGATGCCGCCACCTCGGGATCCTATACCATGGTGATCATCGGCCTGCTCCTGCAGGGCGTGTGCTGGGACTTCTTCTTCACCGTCGCCGACATTTATGCCGACAAGAAGGCCGGTCCCAACATCAAGGCGCAGGCGCAGTCGCTGCGCTTTATCGCCTCTAACGGCGTGGGCCTCTTCTTTGCCTCGAGTGTCTGCGGCTGGATCTTCAACTCGCACGTCACCGATCCTTCCGCAGCCGGCGTGCAGTGGGAGACCTTCTGGTACTTCCCGGCCGTCATCGCCGCCGTGGTCTTCGTCGCCTTCCTCTTTGTCTTCAAGGACGACGTCTCGATGAAGAAAGAGCATTACCATAAAGATCTGGAAGAGGCTAAATAACCTTAAAGGAGCCGGGCATGCTGGTGCTTATAAGCTTACTCTCGGGCGTTACGCTGCTCACATACGGGATTTATCTTGTCAAAAGCGGAGTGATGCGCGTCTTTGGCAGTCAGTTAGGCGCTCTCATCGCCCGCTCCCTCTCAGGCAGGCTGTGGCCTTTAAAGGCGCTCTTAACCGGCGTGGGGATCACCGCGCTGGTGCAGAGTTCCAACGCCACGGCCCTTTTAGTTTCCTCTTTCATGCAAAAGGGCCTCGTGGCCCTCATTCCCGCACTTCTCATCATGTTAGGCGCGGACGTAGGCTCCGCGGTCATGGCCCGCGTCCTCACTTTCGATTTATCGTGGTTATCGCCCCTCTGCCTTATCGTGGGCATTAACCTTTTTTTACGCCGTAAGTCAACGCGCGCCGGCAAAATCGGGCGCATCATCATTGGACTTGGTCTCATCCTCCTTGCCTTAAAGACCATCGTCGCCACCACTGCCCCCATCTCGCAGTCGGAGACCATGCAGCTCATCCTCACTTCCCTGGAGGGGGAGTTCACCTTCGCCATCCTGATGGGCGCGCTGCTTGCCATGCTCTGCTACTCTTCATTAGCGGCCGTGCTCATCACGGCGCTGTTAGCCGCTCACGGCTCCCTGTCCTTAGTTACTGCACTGTACATCGTCATCGGGGCCAATTTAGGCAGCTGTGTCCTCGAGATCCTGGGAAGCCTGAGTCAGGGCGTGGAGGCCCGCCGCGTCATGACGGGCAATTTATTTTTCAAGCTCACGCTCGCGCTGCCCTGCTGCCTTGTTCTCAATGCCACAGGAGCGCAGGCTTACGGTCTTGAATTAAGTTCCGCGGTGATCTGGTTTCATGTTATCTTTAACGTGGCTCTGTGCCTGTCCATGGCACCTCTTACGCCTTGGTACGCGCGGCTTTTAAAAGGTCTTTTTCCGGATGTGCCTGAAACTCAGAGCGGGGAAATCGAACCCCGCTATCTTGACGAGCAGAGCCTTGACAATCCCACGCTCGCTACCTCCAACGCCATCCGCGAGATCCTGCATGCGGGAGGCTTCCTGCATCAGATGTTAGGCCTCTTTAAGGAATCGCTGACCGGCAAGACCGGGCACAGTCATAAACTTGCCGAACTGTCCTTAAACGTGGAAAAGCTCTGCATGGCGACGCGCAATTACATCGTGCTCATTGAACCCGGGGCCGACGCGCGCTCGGAGCGCTGGAATCAGTGTCTTGCGGCCGTGATGGCCACTTTAGCGGCCGCCGAACAGTTAAAGCGCATTCAGGCAGATATCAGCTTTGTCAATCACTCCCAGGAGGTAAGCTTAAGCGCGCACAGCCGCTCCGATCTGACGCGCCTTACGGGGGCCGTGAATGAAAGTCTGGCGCTGTCGCTTAACGCCCTGATGACGGGGCGAAGCTCGGAGCTCAGGGGCGTCATGGAACGCCGTGAAGCCTTTAAGGCCGAATGCGACCGCTACGCGCGGCGGCAGTTAGAGCGTTTGAGCTCGAGTGATTACGGTACCGACACGGGAGCCGTGATGCTTTCTCTAATTGACGATCTGCGGCTTTTAAACGGCTGTTTCATAGCTATTGCCGTGCCGGGGCATGCCCTTGACGTGGCGCATGCTCCTGAAATGGAGGAGATCCCCGTTACCGGCGGCGTGCCCGTAAAGCAGGTTACTGATTAAGTCAGGGGGAGGCGGCGCTGCCGCGGACGCTGCGTGTTATCCTAGGGAAAGCTGCAACACAGGAAACCCGGATGACTGAGATCCCGTCATTTCCCCAATCCGCACTGCCACGGCTTACCGTAAAGGAAAAAAACGCGCTGGTATCTCACGGTGAGTACACCGGTCCGCTGCAGGCAGGTCCCGTCCTGGTAAAGGAGGTTTTTCTTAAGGGTAAGAAAAGTGCGCGGGATAATGAGGACGGCATTTACGTGGGCCGCGATTTCGTGGCCGTCGTGGACGGGGCTACCTCTAAAAGCGACACGCCGCTGTTTGAGGGAAAGCCGGGCGGCATGGCCATGCTGCTTACCTTAAGCGCCATCCACAGCCTCCCGCCATGGTGCAGCTGGCCTGAGGCCCTCGTGCGTCTTACGGCCGCGCTGCAGACCTTCTTTGCGGGAAGGGGGCTTGTGGAGAGACTTAAAGCGCATCCCGAGGAGCGGCCCACGGCTTCAGCCGTCATCTACTCACGCTACCGCCATGAGATCTGGATGGTGGGGGACTGTCAGTGCCTCGTGGGACAGCGGCTTTTCACTAACGCGAAGGTAATTGACGACATTATGGCCAGGGCCCGTGCCGCCTACGATCACGCATTACTGCAAAGCGGGGAGGCCACTCTGGAGTCTCTGCTTGAGGACGACCCGGGGCGCGCTTTCATTATGCCTTTTTTAAAGCGCCAGGGCTTTTTGCAAAACTGCCCCAGCCCCGCAGAGCCCTAGCCTTTTCCGTGTTAGACGGCTTTCCCGTACCTCTTGAGCGCACGAAGGTGATCTCCTTAGGCCCCTGTAACGAGGTGGTGTTAGCCTCGGACGGCTATCCGTATCTTTGCGACAGTCTCGAGCTTACGGAGCGCCATCTTAAAGCGCTGCTTAAAAACGATCCCCTGTGTATCGGCTCCTGCGTAAGCACCAAGGGCTTAGTGAAGGGCAACGTGTCCTTTGATGACAGGGCTTATATCCGCTTTACGGTGCTGCGCGGGGAGGGGCTTAGGGCATGCTTAGGGCTGCCGGGCTTTGAGTCTTACCTTTAAGGGGGGCATAGGGGACCCGCGACCGCGGCCTTAGGTGAGAGTGTCCATTATTACGAAGTAGATCGTACAGAATTATTTAAGAAGATCTTTCTGTGGTCATTGCAATTCCCTTCACTTTTGCAATGCTTTCCTCCAGCTGTTTTCTCACCTCTGGACTGTTTCTGTACTGACG
>DVOQ01000037.1 GCA_018713485.1 Candidatus Avisuccinivibrio pullicola | reverse complement strand
GCATTGCGGGCATGCGCGCTCCTGAGAAGTAAAGAATGCCCTGCACTACCACGTTTTCGCCTCAGTGTTCTGCCATCTGAGAAACTTTATCATTAAGGCGGGGCCGCTTCATCCGCGCAGCTAAAGCTACGCGGTTTTCGCGGCCATTTCTATAAAAGCGCCCTCAAGGCCCCTGTCCTTAAGGTAGCGGCGTAAAGCCGTGACCTTTCCTTCCTGAAAAGGAGGCTCTCCCACGATTTTACCGGTGTAATGCCCGTTCTCTGTCGCGCACTCGACGGCGATCACCTCGGGAACGCCTAAGATCGCGGCTACCTTGCGCACGATGCAGGCGGCGGTGGCGGAGATGATCAGCGTTCTCTCCCCTATCTCCTTTAAGCTCTTTAATAAGGAAAGCGCCTCGGGAAAGACCCGCGCGGGTACGAGGGTGCGCGCATAGCGCTCCAGATACGCGTTAAGTTCCGTGACGCTATAGTCCCTAAGCTCTCCCATGGAAAAGGCGATGTAATCCTCCACGCGCATCTCACCGCGATCATAGGCCTCCATGAGCGCCTTCTCGCGCGTAAGGAAATCAGGGGCAGTGACTAAGCCCTGTGTCTTAAGATAATGGCACCCCGGTGCTGCTGTCGCAGTTAAGCAGGGTGTAATCCATATCCAGAACCGTAACTCTTTCCATCGCTCGTACCTCTTTAAGCCTGAAGGCTCAAGCTTACAGGCAGGCGGTAAAATCCGCCTCCTCAGGCCATAAAGCACAGGTAAAGAGCGTCAGGCGCGGCACAGAACCCTGGCGGTATTGAAGTGCAGCGTGACTTTGCCGTTCTCCATGTTCTGTTCCAGGCGGTGCAGCAGACGGCGCGTGGCCGGCACGCTTAAGACGCCCTCGCCCACGGCATTGGTCCCCGTCGCCTTAAGATGCATCAGGGCCTCGCGGGCACTCACAAAATGCAGCGCGTAGTCCTTAAAGGAAAGCGCAGAAACAGGAAAGATCTCCTGCACGAGACGGGTAAGCGCCTCTGGAGTGTAGTAATCAAGACCCTTCACTCCCGCCGCCGGTAAGGCCATAAGCGTCGGGGTCACAAAGGTGGTAAAGGCAAGCGTTCCCCCGGGAGCAAGTCCCGAGTGCAGTGTCTTTAATAAAGACGGCAGATCACGGGCCCACTGCAGCACGGCGTTGGCAGCGATGAGGGTATAGGGGCCATTCAGGGTGAGGCTTTCCATGTCGCCAGGCTGCAACGTAAGCTCAAGCTCAGGGTAACGGTCCTTTAGAACACGGGCGGTGTGCGCGCTAAGAGCGGGGCTTAAATCGTTGAGAGTAAGCGTGATCCCGGGGAGGGTACAGAGCCTTAAGCTTAAGAGGCCCGCGCCGCAGCCTAACTCCAGCGTCCGCGCGGGATCCGCGCCGCTTTCCTTTAACGCCGTAAGGAGAGACTGTGCCATATCCTCCTGCACCACGGCCTCCCTGACGTAAGAGTGACGGGCGGCAAAAAAGCGTCCCGCGATGCGGGCGTGATCAGACAAGACGGATCTCCCGCCCCGCGCGGTAAGCGCTCACCACTTCCTTAAAGACCTGCGCCGAGTAATGATGCAGTGAGCCTTCCAGCACGCGTACCGGCACCTGCAGCTTCTCCCAGGCGCGTACCTGGGACTCGGGCGGGAACAGCCGATCGCTAAGGCCCACGAGAGCGCCGTTCCACTTAAAGGCGGCGTTCTGCACGGGAGCGGCCTCCAGTGAGGTAAGCTCCTCCTTAAGATGCTCCACCTCGCGCCACGGGGCGTTTTCCATGAAGGAAGGTTCCATGGTACCGCCAACCATGTCCGAGAAGAGTTTCTGCGCGCTCTCGGGCTTTAGAAAGCGCATCAGATAGTGATAACCCCGCGGGGGCAGGCCAAAGTCCTGATCGACGCCCCAGGGGGTGCCGTTGTAGGCGAGAGCGTAATTTACCTTAGCCTGTGCCTTACCTAAGACCAGCGGCGCCATTTTGACGCCCAGGGACCAGGCGAGGACGCGCAATGAGGAGGCACGCGTGAGAACTTCCCAGTCGCCGCTGCGTTCCTCACGCTTCGTGTAATCATAAATGATGGCGACATCGCCCTGCCCCGCGAAAAGACGGCGAAAGACCGCGCCGTTCTGCCCGAAGCCCAAGACGAGCACCGTAAGCGGCAGGCCCGCGCAGTACCCGGTATCGCCCATGAGTTCTATGCGCATAGCCGCCCCTCATCATTAAAAGCGCGGATCGCCTGAATAAGCCTCGCTATATCCTCGTCACTTAAGGTGGCATTTAAGGTCACGCGCACCCGCTCCCTGCCCTTAGGCACCGTGGGATAACGGATGGGACGGGCGACAAAGCCCGCCTTTCTTAAGCTGCGGCTTAAGGCGATGGCCCTCAGGGGACTTCCAGTGAGAAGCGAGAGAATGGGCGAGCGCACGGGGATCCGCAGGGGCTCCAGAGAACGCTGACAGCGTTCAATGAGCCCGAAGAGCCGCTCGCGCCGCTCCTCAAAAAGCTCCGCGCGGGCAAGCACGTGCCGGTCCCAGGCCCACACCACGGGAGGGAGGGCGGTGGAAAAGATATAGGGGCGCAGCATATTGATAAGATAGTCAAGATAGAGCTGCGAGGTGGAGATAAAGGCCCCGCAGCCGCCTAAGGCCTTGCCGAAGGTTCCTACCATGAAATCGACGTCCTCAAGTAAGCCTAACTGCGCGCACAGGCCCCGCCCCTTGCCGTAGATAAAGAAGCTGTGCGCCTCATCCACGTACAGGAGCACCTTGTCTGCGTGCGCGCGCTTAAAGCTGGCCAGTTCCCTTAAGGGGGCGTAATCCCCGTCCATGCTGAAGAGCGCCTCGGTGACGATGATTACCGTCTTAAAAGCCGGAGCGTAACGGTTAAAGAGGGTCTTTAAATGCTCCATGTCGTTATGGGCAAAGCGCAGGCAACGCCCTCTCGCTAACTGCATCCCGGTGATGAGCGAGGCGTGCGCGAGCTTGTCGGCCAGAATGAGGGTATCGCGATCGCTTAGGGCCTCTAAAACGCCCGCGTTGGTATCAAAGCCGGAGTTAAGGGTCAGACAGGGGCGGCCCATGAAGCGCGTGAGTTCCCGCTCTAAAAGCTCCGTCTCGGCGCTGAAACCGCTCAAAAGAGGCGAGCCCGTGCCGCTGAAAGCAGGCAGGGCATCCGAGCGCTCCTCCATAAAGGACTGCCGCAGCTTAGCGTCGAAGCTTAACCCCAGGTAATCGTTGGAGGAAAGATCCATTAAGGCCTTCTCGGGACGCTTACGCTCGCGATAGCATCCCTCAGCCTTAAGTCTTTCTAAAAAAGCTGCAATCTGCGCCTGATTCATGCAAAGCCCTTCGCTTAACCGTTCACGATAGGACAATAGTAAAACGCTCTGCCCCATTATCTCAAGGGGGTACCTGACAATAGCCTCCAAAAAACGTACGCACCGCACGTAACTTCCGGAAAAGCGCAGAGAGAAAGAGAAGAGGAGAGGAGAGAAAGTTAAACCCTGCGGCGGCAGGGTTTAACGTCAAAGAGACTAGAGGTCTTTTTCGACCTGGGAGAACTCGAGCTCGACCGGGGTCGCGCGGCCAAAAATGGCGATGGACACGGTGAGACGGTTCTTCTCGTAATCGACCTTTTCCACGGTACCGACGAAGTCCTTGAAGGCGCCGTCGATGGCGCGCACCACCTCGCCGACCTCAAACATGGTCTTCGGCCGCGGCGATTCCTCGCTCTCACGTAAGCGCGAGAGGATCTTCTCGGCCTCAGCGGAGGTAATGGGCAGGGGACGATCGGGAGTGCCGCCCACGAACCCTAAGACGCGATCGGTGTGCTTTACTAACTGCCACGTCTCGGAGTTCATGCGCATCTGCACGAGGACGTACCCCGGGAAGAACTTACGCTCGGACTCGCGCTTCTTGCCGTCCTTGATTTCCTTGACCTTTTCCTTGGGGACGAGGATCTCGCCAAAATCCGCTTCCATACCGTGGATCTTGACGCGCTCCTTTAAGGTCTGGGCCACGCGCTGCTCAAAGCCCGAGAAGGCCTGAATCACGTACCAGCGCAGACCGTCTCCCGTGCCCTTGACGGGCTTGATGATCGGAGCGTCGGCATCCTTTTCAGCGACGGGCTCCGCAGCGGCCGGAGCTTCCTCTGCCACGGGGGCCTCAGGGGCGGCGTCCATGCCGGGGGCCACGACGTCCTTGGTGAAGTCAAATTCGTTATCGGTCATGACTCACTCCTATAAGGTGATGGCGCGGACCACCTGCAGGAAGACCACGTCGCACAGATACAGGAAGACACTCACGAGGCAGACGGCGACAAAGACGATGAACGTGGTCTGCATGGCCTCCTGACGGGTGGGCCAGACCACCTTGCGCAGCTCGATATAAGACTCGCGGGCAAAGGAAATTAAGGTGCGGCCTTTATTGGTAAAGAGGATCACGCCAAGGCCAACCACGATGGCGACGATCACGGCGATGATACGCAGTAAACGGCCTAAGGAGGACTCGTCAATGACGAAATGCTGAACGTAATAGTAATTACCGCCGATGGCCGCCGCGATGATGAGGAGCGACGCCAGCCATAACATGCGGTCTAACATGAGAGGAACGGCCGGGGCCTTGGCATTTCTGGCCGGAGCGGTCTTGAGCGGCTTCACAACCGCACGCTGCGCGGGAGCCTTGGCGGCAACCTCGGCCTTTTGGCCCTCGGGGGCCTTCACTGCGGTCTTCGGGCTCTTGGTTTCACTCATTTTCTGTGAACCTTAACAAACGTTTAAGAAAAAACCGGGCCTTTAAAGGCAAATAAACCGCAGCCCCGATAACGAGGCTGCGGACGGACTCTGGCGCGTCGTAAAACGCGCCGTCGCGTTTTTACTCAATCACCTCGGAGACGACGCCGGCGCCGACGGTACGGCCGCCCTCGCGGATAGCGAAGCGCTCGCCCTTGGCCATGGCCACGGGGTGAATTAAGGTCACGGTCATCTTGGTGTTGTCACCGGGCA
>DVOQ01000036.1 GCA_018713485.1 Candidatus Avisuccinivibrio pullicola | reverse complement strand
CACTACCACGTTTTCGCCTCAGTGTTCTGCCACCTGAGAAACTTTATCATTAAGGCGGGGCCGCTTCATCCGCGCAGCTAAAGCTACGCGGTTTTCGCGGCCATTTTCTATAAATCCCGGGACAGGGATTTACCCTTTTTTAGCATTGATTTTAAGGCGGCACTGTCCCACAATGATGGAGAGGGGATCTCCCTCTGTCAGTTAAGGAATTACCGTGAGTCTTGCAGATACCCTCTGGTACGAAAAATCCCTGCTCGCCTGGGGCCTGAGATTGCCCCTGCTGCCTTTTTCCGGACTGTTTCGTCTGTGCTCGGGAGTGCGCCGTGCGCTCTATGCCTCGGGCACGCTTTCGTCTGACGCCCCCGCTCTGCCCGTCATCATCGTGGGCGGGATCAGCGCAGGCGGCGCCGGTAAAACCCCCTTATGCGTGGCTTTACTGGAAGAGTTAAAGCGCCGCGGCTATAAACCGGGCCTTCTTACCCGTGGTTACCGTTCGCGCTGCAGGTCCTATCCCCATCTGGTTAAGGAAGGAGAGAGTGCCGCGCTCTGCGGTGATGAGCCGACCCTGATTTTCTCTAAAACCGGCTGTCCCGTGGTCTTAGATCCGAGGCGCGTGCGCGGGGCGCACTTTCTCGCGTCCCAGGGGGTGGACGTGATTGTCTGTGACGACGGTCTGCAGCATTACGCGCTCGCCCGCGACGTCGAGATCCTCGTTATCGACGGTGAGCGCCGCTTCGGTAACGGCCATCTCCTGCCCGCCGGCCCCTTAAGAGAGGGACCGTGGCGCGCCGAGACCGTGGACGCCGTGGTGGTCAACGGCGCTTTGGCGCATATCGGCAATTTCTCCATGCGCTTAAAACCCCATGCCCCTCAGCCCCTCAACGCGGCGGTGCAGGGTGCGATCCCGCGCGGCGCGGAGATCTGTGCCCTCGCGGGCATTGGTAATCCTGCGCGCTTTTACAGGACCGTCGAGGATCTGGGGTTCAAAGTGGCCGCGGTGCTGCGCGCCGGTGATCATGGCCGGGTCAGTGACACGAAATTAAGGCAGGCCGCCGCGCTGCATCCCGTGGTCATGACGCGTAAGGATGCCGTGAAATACGCCGCCCTCGAGTGTGACAATCTCTATGTCATCGACATTGAGGCCGATTTAAACCCGCAGTTTTACAACCTGATTGAAAACCGCATGCAAAGTAAGGCCTATAAGATTAAGGAGCGCGCTCTGAAGCACGGAACTAAGGACGCCGCTGCAGGGCCTCAGGCGCAGAGCAGGGAGCGCGTTCCTGAGGAACCGGTTTCGGCCTTCAGTAAGGCCCCGCGCCCTGCCTATCTTCATGCACCCATCTTTGATAAGGTCAGGGACGATGAAGAGGTAAGCTCCCTCTTTACGAGGCAGCCGTCCGCGCCTTCAGAGCATGCCCGCATCTTTGACAAGGCGGATTTTGACCGTGAGGTTACCTCGCAGTTTGGCCGGGTTAAAACCGCTAAGGCCGACGAGGTGGAGCGCCTGTCGCGTGAAGCCGACACCCGTCTGTGGCAGGAGCCTGCCTATCTGGACGCTACGGTAAGTACGTCCGCAGCTGCAGACGGATTTCAGTTAAAGACTCAGAACGGAGAGCCTCAGGAGAGGGGTAGAGCTGTGCAGGAGGAGCTGAAGGCCCCGTCCTTCCTTGCCCCTAACACAGATAAGCCCGTGGCGATGCCGCGTGAAATTGCGAAGGCCATCGAGGAAAGTCTCCTGCAGGGGACCTCGGTACGCCGTCAGAATATCAGTCCGCTTGCGGATTTAAATCCCGTCGCGCAGTCCCCGAAGCTTTCACGGGAACTGCCCCGCGGCCTTAAGGAACACAAGGAGAATTAAATGAAATCTTCCTTTGTCGTGGCGATCCCCGCCCGTTATGCCTCTACCCGTTTCCCGGGTAAGGCCCTTGCCTTAGTGGGCGGTATTCCCATGATCCGCCGTGTCTGCATGCAGGCGCTGAAAAGTGAGGCTTCCCGCGTCATCGCCTGCGTGGATGATGAACGTATCGCGAAGGCTTTAGAGGGGCTTGAGGGGGTGAGCGTGTGCATGACCTCCCCCGAGGCTCCCTCGGGCACGGATCGCATCGCGCAGATGCTAAGAAAGGAGAGTCTGCCCCCTGACACCTGCGTGGTCAATATTCAGGGTGACGAGCCCATGATTGATCCTGCGCACATCAACCGTGTCGCTTCCTTACTTGAGGAAAAGGGCGCGGACATGGCGACCTTATGTTTCCCCATCGGCAATGAGCACGATCTTTTCGATCCCTCCTGCGTCAAGGTGGTGATGAACGCTCAGGGTTTTGCCATGTACTTCAGCCGCGCCCCCATTCCTTATGAGCGTGACAATTTCATGCATGATCGCCCCTCCTCTTTCAGGCATTACCATCACGTGGGCATTTACTCCTACCGTGCTGCCACGGTGCTGAAATTCTCCGCCATGGAGCAGTGTGAGTGCGAGAGGGCCGAGTCCCTGGAGCAGCTGCGCGTCCTCAACGCCGGCATGACCATTGCAGTGGGCGTTATCGACAATCCCCCCGAGACGGGTATCGATACTCCCGAGGATCTGGAGCGCGTCAACGCAGCTCTCGCCTCCCGTGAGGACGTGATCTGATGTCACGTTCGCCTCTCTTTGAGACGGAACGTCTTTACGCCTCCCTCCTGACGCCAGAGGATCGGCCCCTTATGTGCGAACAGCTTCAGGATCCTCAGGTGATGTATGCTTATGAGGGGGCCTTTGACGATGCCATGGTGGACGCGTGGCTTATGAAAATGCTGAGGCGTTATGAGGAGGAGGGCTGCGCTCTTTACGCCCTTCGCCGTAAGGGGGACGGGGTTTTCGTAGGCCAGTGCGGTATCACCCTGCAGCAGGTGGAGGGCAGGGTGCTCCATGAGGTGGGGTATCTCCTCTCAAAGCGTTTCTGGCATCAGGATTACGCCACCGAGGCCGCCCGCGCCGCCCGTGACTTTGCCTTTGAGTCTTTAAACGCGCCTTTAGTCTGCGCCACCATCCGCGTTAGCAATACCGCCTCGGAAAAGGTCGCCCTGCGCATCGGACTTAAGGAAGAGCTTACCTTTGTCAAGCATTACCGCGGTCTTGTCATGCCCCATAAGCTTTACACCCTAAGCCGTGAGGAGTGGCTTTCCTTAGGCTCCTTATCCCGCTAAAACGTTCCTTTACCTTCAGCGCCCTTGAAAAAAAGACCCGCCGTCCCCATGTGGCGGGTATCAGATTTTATTAAAAGGGTTATTACGCATGGATCAGGAAATCAAGGGCACCGTAAGCCCTGAAGACATGAGCGCGAACGACTTAAATACCGCCGGGGCGGTCAATGATCCCGCTTACGAGGCATTAGTCAGGGAAAATCAGGCCGTCTTAGGCGAGGAAGCACAGACGGAGGAGGCCCCTGAGGAGGCCGCTTCCGTATCCCAGGCCGAGGTCGAGAGCCTGCGTTCTCAGCTCAAGGCCCTTGAGGAAAAGGCCACTGCCGAGCGTGACGAGATGCTGCGCGCTGTCGCTGAGGCCGTCAATGGCCGCAGGAGAGCCGAGGCTGACGTGGAGAAGGCCCGCAAGTTTGCCTTAGAGGGCTTCGTCAAGTCCTTACTGCCCGTCGTGGACGCTCTCGATCGCGCTCTCGCGTTATCCGACCGGGACAATCCTGCCACCAAGGCCACGCTCGACGGTGTCGAGGGTACCTTACAGCTCTTCTTAAAGGAGCTGTCCAATCACGGCGTCGAGCGCGTCGACCCCGAGGGTCAGCCTTTTGATCCCAACGTCCATCAGGCCATTTCCATGGCCGAAAGCGCCACGGTGCCGGCAAACCACGTCCTGCACGTGATGCAGCCCGGCTATCTCTTAAACGGCCGCGTGGTGCGTCCTGCCATGGTGGTGGTCGCAAAGGCCCCGGCGATGACGCAGACCCCCGAGAGCGGTGAAAACCGTATAAATGTTGAGGCTTAGGCCTTGAAAAGGCGGTGCCCTGTCACCACGTAAGGTTCAGGTACAGAATTTGATGGCCGTCACAAAAATTACAGATAAGCAAGTGACGGCTTAAAACAGATTTTTACAGCGGAGAATAAATATCATGGGAAAGATTATCGGTATTGACCTTGGTACTACCAACAGCTGCGTGGCCGTCCTTGACGGCGACAAGGTGCGCGTCCTCGAGAACAGCGAAGGCCGCCGTACCACCCCGTCCATCGTCGCTTATGCCGATGACGGTGAGATCCTGGTCGGTGAGGCCGCCAAGCGCCAGGCCGTCACCAACCCCACCAACACCCTCTTTGCCATCAAGCGTCTCATCGGCCGCCGTTACGACGACGCCGAGGTGCAGCGTGACATCAGCATCATGCCCTTTAAGATCGTGCGCGCTGACAACGGTGACGCCTGGGTGAGTGTCAAGGACAAGAAGTTAGCTCCCCCGCAGATTTCCGCCGAGGTCTTAAAGAAGATGAAGAAGACCGCCGAGGATATCTTAGGCGAGGAAGTCACCGAGGCCGTGATTACCTGCCCG
>DVOQ01000005.1 GCA_018713485.1 Candidatus Avisuccinivibrio pullicola | reverse complement strand
CCTAACTCCCCGAACCTAATACATATCCCCTGACCCCTCTCCCGGAATTTCCTTTCAGATCAATGTATTTGTGATGTTAAATGTGAGGTATGTCACAGTTCTGCAAGATATGTATTTGATATAATACATATCGAAAATAGTTAAAGGACCGGAGGCAAACCGGGATGCTGTATATTAACGAAGTAAGAGAACTCCCGTCCGGGGACGGAGTTAAACTGTTTTTTGTGAAGTCGAGAACTGAGGGAGAGCACTTCGTGCAGTACCGGACCGGCCCATCCTATACGGACGCGGCGGGGAAGAAGCACAACCGGCGCATCACCATCGGCAAGACCGTCAGTCTCATGACTGAGAGCGGTGAGGAAAAGACCGTGTTCCACCCCAATGACGACTACTTCAGGCTTATGCACGAACAGCCGCCTGCCGGCGCCGTGCTCAGGGGCAGCGGCAGGCCTAAGGTATCACCCGGGGAACCGGAGGAGTACGAAAAGGCTGACGACGGCTCCGTGCTCTCCATGGGCTACGGCCTTGCCTTCCATAAGGAGGCGGCGGACACGGGCCTTACCTCCGCCCTTACCGCCGCCCTCGGGGAAAAGGACGCCATGACGGCTCTCGCCGTGGCCTCGTTCTATGCACGGGAGAGGGAAAGAGGCCTTACGCTTCTGGCTAAGCACACGGAACACAATCTCTGCTTTACCGGCGCTCCCGTTGATGACCGCCGCGCCTGTGAGCTCTTTGCCGCCTTTACCCCGTCTAAGCGCGCCGTCTTCTTCGATGAGTGGATCCCTGCCGTAAGGGAAATGGCACCTGATGAAAAGGAGCGCCACTTCATCTTCTACGACGTGACCTCGGTATCGTCATACTCCGAGTGTATAAAGTGGGTGGCCTACGGCTATAACCGCGACCGCGAGAGCCTGAAGCAGATTAACATCGGTCTCTTCATGGATCAGAGTACGGGCCTGCCCCTTTACTGCACGTGGTATGACGGTTCCATTAACGATGCCTCAAACTTCAGGCACGTGCTTAAGGAGGCTCAGGAAAGGGGCCTTGACAGGAACATCACCGTGGTGGGCGACGGCATTTTCTCCGACCGTAAATGCGTGAGCTTCATGGCTGAACGCGGCTATTCGATGATAGTGGGCATATCTGCGGAACGCTATGGCGCGGTCTTCAGTGAAATCGCCTCATGGAGGAGGAAAGCTGCCGCTGAAGGCACCGAAGACTACCTGCCGGACACGCCCGGCGTGTCCTCACATGCAGTCCCCTTTGAGAACGGAGAGGTTAAGGGCACGCTCGTCATGTACCACGACGACTTCAGGGCACCTCAGGAGCTGTCGGACTTTACGGATAAATACCGTAAGGCCCTTGCTCAGCTTAAGAGCTGTGACTTTATCCTGACCCTGCCCCCGAAGCGCTTTATCCGCACTGCCTTTGACGTCACTCACGACCGTAAGAACCATACCTGGAAAGTGAGTGAGAACCGCTCTAAGGTCGCCGCCTGCAGGGCACAGTGCGGAAGCTTTGCCCTCTTCACCACGCTCTCACCGGAAAAGGACATGACCCCCTCCGTGTGGTATCAGACCCTCCTTGAACGCTACCGTGAGAAGGACACCTGTGAGAAGACCTTTGCCTCCATTAAGAATGACATGATCGGAGAGCGCATGTTCTCCCACAGCTCAGATGGCTGGCAGGGCAAGCTGCCCGTGGTGTTCGCCGCCCTGACGGTGAGAAAGTCCCTGGAGATGAAGCTCCGGCCGTGGATCAGGGCCCGCCATAAAACACCGGACTATGCCTTTGAGGTACTCGGAGAAATCAGGTGCCGTAAAATAAAGGATCACTGGGTTCTGGAGAACGCACTTACGAGGGAGCAGAAAGAAGTCTGTGCGGCTCTGGATCTGAACCTGAGTATTATGGAAAAAACCCTGCACGGCAGTTAAGCATAAACCGTGCCATATGCCACATCCCCTGCCGCATATGTATTAGGCCAGGGGATTTAGGATATCAATCTGCTCTTCCTCTTCCTGATTATCCACATACCTCGGAATATTAAGGTTGAAGTCGTTCTTCTCTATTTCCTCAAAGCTGGCTAAGTGAGCGTACTTCTCCACGTCCTTACGTGCCAGGACGGTTTCAACGATTTTGTCGATATGCTTGGGTTCAAGGTAATTACGCGGCCCCACCTTCTTGAACTCCCTGGAGGCATCCACAAAGAACACCGAGCGGTCTGGATTGTCCTTTTTGAGGATCACCACGCAGGTTGGAATGCCGGTGGAGAAGAAGATCCCTGAAGGCAGGCCTATCACGGCGTAGATATGGCCGCTTTTAAGCAGGGTCTCGCGGATGGTGCCCTCTGCACCGCCACGGAAAAGGACACCGTGAGGGAGAACAATACCCATGGTGCCGGTCTCTTTAAGGTGATAAAAACCATGCAGGAGAAAGGCATAATCGGCCTTGCTTGCTGGAGGAAGCTTCTTATAGGGGGCAAAGCGCGGATCGGTAAGGAGGCTCTCGCGGGCATCGTACTTCTGGCTGTAAGGAGGATTCATGACCACGGCGTCAAAGTTGGTGGGCTCGTCCGTGGGCCAGTCGCTGTCCAGGGTGTCGCCGTTACGCAGGTGCTGATGGGAACCGGGGACGCGGTGGAGCATCATGTTCATGCGCGCGAGGTTATAGGTCTGATTTTTGATTTCCTGACCGAAGAAGTGCACGGCCACGCGGTTATCCACGCCGGATTCGGTATCGTTCCGGATCTGATTGCGGATCTGAAGAAGGAGAGAGCCGGAGCCCATGGCCGGATCATAGACAGTAAAGCCGTATTTGTTCTCCTGACCTGCAGTGACAATGCGGGCGATAATCTGCGAGACTGACTGCGGGGTATAGAACTCGCCGGCTTTCTTGCCCGATTCAGAGGCAAACTGAGAGATAAGGTACTCGTAGGCATCGCCTAAGGCATCTTCGGGGTAGGCATTGAAGTCGATATGGGCTAAGGCGCGGATCACCGAGGAGAGCATCTCGTTGCGCTTGTCGGGGGTCTTGCCCAGATCCTTGGAGTCGATGTCAAAGTCTTCGAAAAGCCCCTCATAAATGCCGCCGCTGGCGGTCTCGATGTCGCGGAAGGCCTGACGCAGCTCCGAGAGCATAAAGGAGCGCTCGTTGATCTGAGTGTAGAAGGCGGTAAAGGTACGCGAGGGGTGAATGGCACAGCCCAGGCGGTGATTCAGCTCCTGACTTAAGTCATCCCACGAGCCGTCGGTCAGCGCCTCCGTGTAGGCCTTCTGGGCAACATCAAGGTTCTCGGGCTGTGCATCATGGAGCAGATCATAGGCCTCGACGAGGGTCTTATCCGAAAGAGCTTTATAAAACACGAGCCCCAGAAGATAGTCCTTGTAGACGTCGGCCGACATGATGCGGCGCATTTCATCGGCGGCCGCCCAGAGGGCGGCGTTGAGGTCACGGGCTGTAAGCGTAGACATATAGTTAGGCGTATCCTTAATCCTAAGTTAAGCTGCAGGTACCTGAGTCCCGAGGGACGTCAGCGGCGACACTAAAGTAAGGCGCTGCGCAGCGGTTCCCCTTCTTAACAGTGGCAGGTCAGCTTCCTCGCCGCAGGCGCAGCTCTGAGCCTTCCATAACTATAAGCGGGAACGCAAAGCGGATCCTCAGCGGGCGCTGCGCATAAAATTCTGTACCAGTGCTATTGTGTATACGCTAAAGAACCTCCCGATGCAAGGATTTTGTGCACTGCAGGGCGCATAAAATCAGGAACGGCGCTTTATGACGCTTAAGAGATTTTCAGCAAAAGTGGACTGAGCTACGAAAACCGTGATCAGGATGGAAATTCTCCCGTAAAGACTTCCGGCTTCTGGAAAAATCCCCGTCGTTCGTCCAGGTGTATGGAAGACACCTTATGTGCCATAGTTTTGTCTTTAAAGGCTAAACTCTCATCAGAATTCCGGTATCGGCTGCAATGTGATTTACGTACACAGATGACATCACACGCTCCCTTTTCCAGCCTCGCCCTCAGTCACTGCCCCTCTTCCTAAAACACTTCTAAAATTTTTTAAAGATTGCCTAAACTCCCTTAAGTTAAGTTAAATTTTCGCAGTACGAAACCATCAGGGAGACACAGACATGGCTATGACCAAAGCAGAACGCGCTGAGCGTCAGCGTCAACAGAATGCATACTTTGAGCCTCTTTTCGCAGGCGTACATTCGTGGATTGAGGCTTACATAGAGGGAGGAGAAGACTTTACGGTAACCGCGGATCTTCTCGCGATGAAGATCCGTCATGAGGTTCCGGTCATGGCACTGCGCCGTTACTGCAAACGTCACGGCATAAAGCCTGAGCACTGCTAAAACGTGGCCGGAGTCCCCTTATGCGCTCCGGCCGTTCCTCACTTTGACTTATGTCGCGTAAATCCCCTTGCGAAAGCCTCGGGAGGTAAGCTGCAGGTGCAGCGTTTTTTGAGCGTGTACAATATACTCGGGATCTCAGGAACGGGCTTTTTGCTCCTGTCTGCGGGGGCATTGCGGACATGCCCGTATGCGCCCTGAAGCTGGGGGCTTACTAAAAGTGAGGCATCGGCCTCACGAAACCTCGCACGCAAGTGCGTATGCAGTTCATGAAAGGAGCAACGCTATGCCGCTTAAAGTTACCTACGCCGAGCTTATGGAACTTAGATGGATTCAGGGGCAGATGTTTCTTGAGGGGAGAAGGATGTCCTTAGGGGAGATCGCCGGGATCACGGGAATCGGACAGCACGTTGATAATGCTGAGCTTTCGCAGGAGCAGCGCAGGGCGCTTAAGCTTAGCGGTCACATACCCTGTCCCCCTCGATCTCACCCTGAAGAATAACTCAGCTCAACTTAAGACAAAGGGGCACTTAGTATGAACGAGAAAAATCGCCGTACGCGGATGCTTTCCTTCGCCATCGCCCGGGCTAGCTCTAAGGCGACGGGTGCAGGGCCATCTCTGTCTCACGCCCGTGGTCTTCGTCAGCTCCACGCAGGCTCTGTGCACCACCTTCACCGAGTTAAAGGATCGCGGGATCCTGCTCTTAGCAGCCAGTGCCGCGACGCTTTTTACAGAAACGCCGCCTTTTAAAAAGGAACACTCAGGCCTGCAGAGCCTCCTGAACGGGCGTGCCTGTTTCAGAGCCGTCAGCGGTTAATCTCGTCAATAAGCGTCACCCTCTCTAAACAGCGCTTCTCCCGTGCGGCACAGAACACTATGGCAAAACGGGCCACGCGGGCCAGACTTCCGTCATTAAGCCCGTACTTTCTCTCCCTCTCCCAGGTGATGGCCTCCTCAAGCCTTGCGTCAGGATCCTTCTCATCGGAGCTTTCCTCATACCTGTACTCAAAGACGAGGGTAAGAGAGCTTCCGGGCTCGTCAGGGACGGTGCCGGCACGTCCCGTGCCCGACAGTAGCTGAGGACGCGGCTTAAGTCCTGCCTCGCGCAGGTTGAAGTCGATGAGGGCGGCCACCGTGGCCTCATTCGTCACCGGTTGTGCCTGTGCCTGCTTTCTGTAAATGCGGAAGCTTTTTACCCGCAATAAGACCCACGCGATCCCACGGGTTGTTATCCGCTCAGGCGGATCGGGCCAAAAATTGCCCGTTTTGCATTACTCAACGTTACCTGAACCGCTGCTCAGAGCTTTTTCTTTCCCCTGCGATGAGGCTTGCTATAATGTTCTGCAGCGGGCCTCAGGTACCGCAGGAGATTTAAGATAACAGGAGACATGTATGCTTTATAACGAACTGGATAACCGCCTGCCCACCGCGCAGCAGTCCTTTCCCTTCATCCGCAGGTTCGGCCTTACCTACGCCGACAAGAGCGAATTTGTCTATAAGCTGGCCCGTGACAGTCAGCCGCGCATTCTCATCCGCCCGCGCCGCTTTGGCAAGAGCACCCTGCTCTCCACCCTCGAGGAGCTCTTCCTGCATGGTGTGAAGCCTTACGACGGACATGATTCCTGCTTTAAGGGCCTTGCCATTGAGAAGACGTGGCAGGATGAGGGGCACTATCTCGTGCTGCATCTTGATTTGTACTGTATCAACTCCTGCTGCTCAAGGGTAGAGCAGTTTCACCGGAAGCTGATATACGAGATCGCTTCTTTCTGCAAAGAACATCAGCTCCCGGTCCGTAAGGACGCACAGGATTTCACGCAGGTGTTTGGCGATATGCTAAGGCAGCTGCCACCCTCTTCCCTCGTGCTGCTCGTCGATGAGTATGACGCCCCCATGCTTGACTACCGGGACAACGCAAAGGAGCTTAGAGCCTGCAGACTTCTGATGCAGTCACTGTTTGGCCTAGTGAAAAGACACGCCGCTAAATTCCGCTGCGTCTTCTTCACTGGCATTACCCGCTTTCAGGGGATGGATCTGGGGCTTAGTGCCGGCAGTTTCACCGATATCACCCATCAGTCCGCTTTCGCCGCCTGCTGCGGCTTCACGAGAGGGGAGTTAATGCTTTACTTTAAGCCGCATCTGCGCCATGCGGCCGCGGTGAGACTTGGCCTTGAGGATGAGGAGGTGACGAAGGCGCAGACTGAGTCCCTGATAGATGCCATGGTAAGGTGGTACGGCGGCTACGCTTTTGACGGCACCGGGGAGGGGCAGGTGCTCTCCACGTGGTCGGTACTGAGATTTTTCGGGGATCGTAAAGCGCGGTTACAGGTGTACTGGAGCCATGAGGAAGGACTGGGCTTTTTCCGCCTGATGAAAAAGCTCTTTGACAGTGAGCAGCCGCGGCTGCTCCTTGAGAAGACGGGCACGGGAATAATCAGCGTCAGTGAAGGAGAGTTCCTTGAGGCCTCTCCCGTAAACAAGAACTCTGACGCGTTTGCCATGCTCGTACCGTTTGGTTATCTGACGCTTAAGGATCCGTTTACGCCGGGCAATGGCGTGCACCTTGAGTGCCCCAATCAGGAAATCCGCAGAGCCTTTGTCAACCTGCTGGCGGAGCGTCTTTTTAAGCCTGAGCGCTGCTACACCCCCTCTTACGCTCAGAAAACGGTGGAGGTGCTCACGGGGCTTAATCCAGACGCAGTTGGCGCGTACTTTAACGAGCTTCTTTCCGCATTGCCCCGGGAAGACTGTCCGTTAACAGATGCCTCCATGGTGGCAGCACTCATCAGTATCAACTTTCTCGGAACGGGGCTTAAGCCCCGTACGCTGACTCAGCATGACAGGGAAAGCGCCGCGATCGTCCTTGACGTGCCATGGCTTAATCTGACCTTCGTCTTTGAGTGCCGCTTTGAGGAAAGCGCTGATGAGTACCGCCTCGATGCAGGACTTAATAAGGCCATGGAGCAGCTAAAAGCGCGTAAGGGCGGGCTTCAGGAGTGCGCCTTATCTCACGTGGCGCGTTTTGCCATGGTGTTCTGCGCATCCGAGGATAAGCGCTCTATAGAACGGGTGGCGCTCGTGGACGTGATGAACCGCCAGCTCTCCTTTAGCCCCGCCCTTCACAGGCTCTGAGGATGAGGAGCTGGCAAAGCGCGGCGCCTGACAGTCCCCGCTCTGCAGGCCAAAGGATGGCGCGCTGAGGCTCCGGTACTGTCTGGCCGCGGATCCGTAAAGGGGGGGGGCTCCTGTTAAAGCCCCCCTGAGCCGTTTAAATTAACCCTGCCAGTGCGTGGGACGCTCATCGCTTAAAGGCAGCGTGTATGTGCCGGGATCGGGCAAATTGGGGCCTAAATGCGGGGCGTCATAGCCATCGAGGCCTTTGTAGGCAAGGAAGTCCTCCACCACTTTTAAGACCTAAAGATTGTTGAGATCAGCGAAGGAGGCATGGGTGTTGCCCTTAAGCCCGAGGGAGGGCAGGTCAATTAGCTGCGCGTCACCGCCGCGGGCATTGACCTCCTTCACAAACTGTTCTGCTCTTAAGCGCGCCACGCGCCACACCTCGGCGTTAAAGGCCTCTTTCTGCACCGTGGTGGCGATATTGTCGCCGAAGATGATGAGAATAGGCACCTCAGTGAGCTTTTCAAACTCGGCATCCGTAACCATGCGCGGGGCAAGGCGCTCGCGCACCAGGTCCTGTCCTATCTCAAAATCCTCAGGCGGATTGCTCTCGGGGAAAGCGCAGGCCCCGGGCTCAAAGGCAATGATGGCCCTGACCTTATCCGAGACCATAGCGATTTCCCAGCCGTACTGACCTGAATTGGAATGGGTGATGAGAATGCCCTCGCCGATACTCTCAAAGAACGCCGCACCGGTCCTGCCCATAAAGCGGCGGTACGCGGCGCTCTGGGGCTCCGCACCCGTGTCGGGGGTCTGCTGACGGAAGAACTGCTCCACGGCAGCGGGGCTTAGGGGAAAGGCGCTGTCCTTAAAGACATGGGCCTTACTCCCCGCCTGCCACGGTCCGTTACGGAAAGCCTCCCAGACGCCGGCTTCCGACGTAAGCGTGGGAATGGCGGTCTGCACCATTTCCGCGGCGGTATAGCCGGCGCGTCCGCGGCGGGGCTGATCGACGATATAGACCGCGTAATCATCGCGGGGCAGCAGGGCCTGAAAACCCTCGCGCCCGTCGGGGGTGGACTCGTAGGTTTTACCGGACTGCCCGATCCCGTGCCACATCACGATGGGCAGATGCCGGGCCTGAGCGGGAATGTAGTACTGCGCATAACCGTGATCGCCGTGGAAGGTTGTGCCGTCCTCCCTGTATATGACGCTGCCGCCAAAGGCAAAGGAGCCCATGGTGCGCAGGGTGATGGGCGTCTCTGAGGCAGGCGGCACGACGGCCGCAGGATCATAGGCGCAGGCGGTCAGACTCAGAGGTAAGGCAAGACTTAAAACTAAAGGTTTTACAGGGGAAAGCATAGGAACTTCTCGGTAGCTGTTTTTAAGCAGTGTATAAGCATCTCTAATCTCTGAGAAGTTCAAATTTCTGAATGAGTGTTAAGTTTAGACTTTACGCCTACAAAGGCTGCTAAGGCTTCTTACGTAACCCGGAGACAGCCTTGAGGAAGGACTCCACGGCCCCTGAGGGTTTGAGCGCGTGAATGAGGCCAAAGGAACCCGTGTAGGGAAGACTTACCGCGGCTGTCTTAAAGAGCGGATGATCAAGGGACCACTGGCGCAGGGTAAAGATCGGCTCCTGACGGGAAAAGGCGTCGTTATATGCCTCAAGGGAGCGGAAGGGCATATCCGTAACCTGAAGCTGCGGATAATTCTCCCTGAGGAAGGCCGCAGTTCTGTCAAAGAGCTCGCAGAGCCCTGGGCCCGGCATGCGCAGCACAGAGCCCTTAAGCTCATCCGGGGTAAGCTCCCCGCGGCCGTATAAGGGGTGGCCCTCGGGGATGGCGAGCACGAGGCGGGCTTCCTCACAGAAAAGTGCCGCGCAGCCGTAGCGCTTCAGGAAGGGCGGATCGTAGAGCCTCGGCACGAGATCGATTTCCTCGCCTAAATGCTAGAGGATGTAGGCGGCCCTTTCGGGGCTGTTATCAAAGGGTACGAGACGCAGATTAAGGGAAGGAAGCTTAGAGCGCTCCTGCTGCCAGAGCGTGACGGCGAGGGTTCCCGGCACCACGGGAGAGGTTCCCACGGAAAGGCTGTTTTCCTCAAGGCTTAAATCAAAGGCACGGCGTACCGCGCCCCGTGCCGCGCTCTCAAGGTGCAAAGCGTCCGCGTAGAGGCTCTCTCCTGAGGGCGTGAGCCTTAAGCCGCGGTGCGTGCGCTCAAAAAGCTTAAAGCCAAGGCGCGCCTCAAAGAGATCGATCTGGGCAATAAGGGCCGTAGGAGAGATGAACATCATGGAGGCGGCCTTCGTGAACGAGCCTTCGCGGGCGCAGTTTAAAAAGGCCGTGACATGACGGCTTAGGAGCGTGGCGGGCATGGGTTACCTCTGTAAGGTCCGGGGATGGCAGTGTCCTGTCCTGCTCCTGAGTATATACTGAAAAACAAAAAAGGAGAGTTTATGTCCATCCTTACCCCCTGCACCTTGCGCGTGGCTGTCCCTGAGGACGCCGCGGAGCTTGTGGAGATTTACGCCCCCTACGTTTTAAATACCGCTATCACCTTTGAGTATACGGTGCCCACGGAGGCGGAATTTAAAGAGAGAATTGAAAACACACTTACGCGCTATCCCTATTTCGTGGCCAGGGACGCCAAGGGCCGGGCGGCAGGCTACGCTTACGCCTCTCCCTTTAAGGAGCGGGAGGCCTATGATCATGTAGCCGAGCTCTCCATCTACGTGCGTAAGGAGGTAAGGCAGCAGGGCTTAGGCAGGTTTCTCTACTCCGCCCTTGAAGAAAGTCTTACGCTGATGGGTATCGTCAGCACCGAGGCCTGTATCGCCTGTCCTGCCTTGCCTGACGAACCTTTCCTTGATGATAGTAGCTTGCGCTTTCATGAGCGTCTTGGCTACATGAAAGTGGCGCATTTTAAATGTTGTGGCTATAAATTTGAGCGCTGGTATGACATGGTGTGGATGGAAAAGCAGCTTCAGGCGCGTAAGGTGCCTGCTCCTGCAATACGGCCATTTTATGAGGTGGCAGGGGAGATCTTAAGGCTTAAGACCCTCCCCTAAGCCTGGCTCAAAGAGGCTATACTATATTCCTTAAATTAAGGCTGACCGTTTAAGGAGAGAGCATGTTTGCCACCTTTTTAGAGCTTGCCACCCGCTATGACTATCTCAGTCCGCGCTTCAGGGCAGGTTACGCCTGGCTCTTAAGCCATGACGCAAGAGTGCTGGGAAAAGGCGCCTATCCCGTGTGCGAGGGGGTTACCGCCCTGGTGCAGCGCTATACCACCATGCCTGAGAGTGAGGCTAAGGATTTTGAGGCGCACGATCACGTGTTTGACTTCCACTATCTCGTCGCAGGCACCGAGAACTTTGGCGTGTGCCGCCGTGAGGGGCTGAAGGTAAGTGTGCCCTATGATGCGGAAAAGGACATCCTGTTCTTTGAGAAGCCGGAGATTTACTCGATGCTGACCTTAAAACCCGGTGACTTCGTGGCCGTTCCTCCTGAGGAGGCCCACCGTCCGCGCCTGGCCGTGAACGGAAAGGCAGGAGAGGTAACCAAGGTGGTGCTCAAAATCGCCCTGTAGTGGCATATCCGGCTTTAGCCTGGTTCTGATGGAGAAAAACGTATGACCTTCTGTGACAGCCTGAGCTCCGTTCAGTCGCGCGTGACCTTAAGCGACGGACACACCATGCCCTGCGTGGGCTTTGGCACGTGGATGATAAAAGACGATTTAAACGGCACGGAACCCATCCTCGAGGCCATCAGAGCCGGCTACCGGCATATCGACACGGCCTCCCTGTACAATTCCGAGCGCTCGGTAGGCGAGGCGGTGCGTCTGAGCGCTCTGCCCAGGGAGGAGTTTTTCATCACCACCAAGGTGTGGAAAGACGATCTGGACGGGGAGAAGATCCGCATCTCCCTTGAAAAATCCCTAAGCCGTCTTGGCATGGACTATGTCGATCTCTTCCTCATTCACTGGCCGCGCGCGGACTATGACGATCTTAACTGGGCAGCAAGGCTGAACGCGGCATGGTATGAGATGATAAAACTCAGGGAGGAAGGGCTGACGCGCTCCATCGGCGTGGCCAACTGCCTGCCCCATCATCTGCAGGCCCTGCCCGATGAGGAAAAGCCCGTCGTCGATCAGTTTGAGTTCCACCCGGGCTACACGCAGCAGGATACCGTGGAGTACTGTCAGGCGCGCGGCATTCAGGTGCAGGCGTGGGCCCCCCCTAGGGCGCGGACTGTGCCTTGAGAACGCGGTGATCAGGGAAATCGCCCGGGAGGCGGGAGTCAGTCCCGCGCAGGTGTGTATCCGTTTTGCGCTGCAGAAGGGGGCGGTGCCGCTCGTGAAGAGCGCTGATCCTCAGCGCATGCGCGACAATGCCGTCGTGTTCGCCTTCAGTTTAAATGCGGAGCAGATGAAGCGCCTTGAGAGCCTGCCCTATAAAAGCGGCTGGTCAGGGGAGCATCCCGATACCGCCATTCCGCTCTGTCCGCCCGAGAAACACTATCTTTAAACCTTAAGGAAGCTCCCTTAGGGGAGCTTAACGCCATGCACAGCGATTTCCGCGATTCCGTCCGCCGCATCGTTAACAGCCGCCGTTTTGAATACACGGCGATGCTCGTCATTCTCTTTAACGCCGTCATTATCGGCGTGGAGACCTACACGGTCACGCCGTGGCTTAACTTTTTCAATTACCTCTGCCTTGCGCTCTTTACCCTTGAGCTGGCCTTACGCTTTATAGCCCGCGACAGTACGGCGGAGTTCTTTAAGAACCGCTGGAATCTCTTTGATCTCGTGATCGTGGCGACAGGCTATATCCCCGAGGATATCGCCGGTGAGGGATCGATGATGATCGTGGTGCTGCGCGTTATCCGCGTCTTCCGCGTCTTAAGGCTCCTGCGCACCCACGCCGAGCTCCGTCTTATCGTGACGGTGCTCATCCGCTCGCTGCGCACCCTCACCTACAATCTCATCGTGATGTTCATCTTCATGTATGTTTTCGCCATCGCAGGCATTTACCTCTTCCGTCTGCCCTCGCCCGAGACGGCAAGCCCCGCTGAGCTTGCGGCTTTAGAGCAGCTGCAGGAGGTGGCCCCGGGGCCTAATGCCCTCAGGGCCGATCCCTACGGCGATCTAAGCGAGGCGCTCTTTACGCTGATGCGCTGCATGAGCGGGGACGCGTGGTCGGACGTACGCTATAACCTCATTTCCGCCGCCCGTCTCCATCTTATCGACACTTCGGAGGTGGTGATCACCACCTTCCACATTCTCTGGTACATACTCGCGGCTTTCCTGCTTATCAATATCGTAGTGGGCGCGGTGCTAAGCAACTTTGAGACCTCGCTGCAGCGTGAGCACCGCGCCGCGCATCCTGCAGAGGAGAAGAAGCCCGGAGCTTAAAACAGCGCGCCGGGCGCTCTTTCCATCCCAACCCCGTGCCTTAATCCCGGGCGGGGCGGGTTTCTTTTTCAAAAGAGTGTTTCAGACGGAAAGGCTTTTGCTATACTGCCGCCGCTACAAGGAGCGCTTAGCTATGCCAGATACAGCCTCATTAAGGAACTCATGGGCCCCGGTACTGACCCTGACCGTGGCGGCCTTTATCTTTAATACCTCCGAGTTCGTGCCCATCGGGTTACTTAGCGATTTAGCCTCCTCCTTTGCCGTAAGCGAGGCCACGGCGGGACTTATCATCACCGCCTACGCGTGGGTGGTGCTCTTTGCCTCCCTGCCCCTCATTCTCCTCTTCTCGCGCATGGACTTTAAATATCTCCTCGCGCTCATTCTCGCCTGCATGACCTTAAGTCAGGCGGCGACGGCTCTCTCGCAGAGTTTCGGCTTTTTATTAGGCTCGCGGCTTGCCGTGGCGCTCTGCCACGCGCTGTTCTGGTCCATCGCCTGTCCCCTTGCCGTAAAAATCGCCCCTGAAGGTCAGGCCTCCAAGGCCGTGGGCCTTGTCGCCGCGGGCACGGCCGTGGCCATGGTAGGGGGCATGCCGTTAGGCCGCGTGATCGGTCTCTACGTGGGCTGGCGCGTCACCTTCGCCTTATTAGGTCTTATCTCCCTTGCCCTGCTCATCGCGGTACTTACGGTACTGCCAAGGGTTCCCGGGGTACGCTCGCCGGTACTTACGGTGCTGCCGCGCATCGTGAAGAACGGTCCCCTGATGGGGCTTTACGTGGTAACGGCTCTTATCTTCACGGCCAATTACACCCCCTACAGCTATATCGAGCCCTATCTCGCTCTGGTAGGTTCCATTGCTCCGGCTTACATTACCCTGGCGCTCATTCTTTTTGGCGTGGCGGCCATCGTCAGCTCCATTCTCTTTTCCAGAGGCTATGACGGACATGAAAAGCTCTTTATCTACTTTGCCTTCGGGGGCCTCACGGTCTTTTTAGCCCTCCTGCACGTTCTCACCTTTAACCTTACGCTCACGCTCGCAGACTGTTTTTTATGGGGCCTTGCCTTCTCGGTCTTCAGCCTCTCCTTTCAGGCGCTCGTCATCCGCCTTGAAAGCGAATACTCCGCCATCGCCACCTCGATTTACTCCTCGATCTGCAATTTAGGGATCGGGGCGGGGGCTTTCGTGGGCTCGCATATTTTAGATTACGCCGACGTCAGGGCCATCGGTTACGTGGGGGCAGCGCTCGCGCTGACCGCGCTTATCATCCTGCGCCTTAAGCTGATGCGCCGCTGGTTTGGCTCCCGTTAAGGCTCTCCGCCCCGCGTCCGGTAAGGAAGGACGGGGCGGGGCAGGCTTACTCCTCCGGGGACCCCAGGCTTAAGTTATCCGTCGCTTACCCCTGTTAGCCTATTCTTGTCTTGTCATGAACTCATAATCCTCTATAATCACGCCGTTTTGCGAGGTTTTTCTGATGAGTATTACGGAAAGTTTTATCATGGCCCTGGCCCTGAGCGTGGACGCCTTTGTCTGCTCCGTGCTCTACAGCAAATGCAATTTCGCTCCCGGGGTGAAAATGAAGCTGGCCTGCGTGTTAGGCTGTGCCTTTGGGCTCTTTCAGTTTTTAATGCCCGTCATCGGCTTTTTCGCGGGCGCGGCTGTGGTCGCCTATATCTCCTCCTTTGACCATTACGTGGCCTTTCTGCTCTTAGCCTTCGTAAGCGTAAAGATGTTTAAGGACGCGCTCTCTAAACAGGATGCGGACGAGGATGTCTGCGCGCGCATTTCCTATCTCACCATTCTCATGCTCGCCATCGCCACCTCCATTGACGCTCTCGCCTTAGGGGTTTCGGTGGGCCTTTTGTATGACACCATCTTCGGCTTTGCCGCCATCGTGGGCGTGACCTGCTTTGCCATTTCCTTTATAGGTTCCATGGCAGGTCAGGCCCTGGGACAGATCCGCAGCCTCGACCGGACGCTTAATTTAGCCGGCGCGGCGGTCCTGATGGGGATCGGTATCAAGGTGCTTTACGATCACGGAGTATTTGGCGCCTGATTTGCCTAGCCTATTGCACAAAAATAAGACGTGCAAAAATTATTCTTTTGTGGTAATATATAAACAGAAAACAGATCGTTAAAGCTTTAGCGCCGGAAACTGTCGCCTAGAGGCAGCAAAGGAGGCTTGAGAAGATCTGTTTAATCCCGCGCTAAATCCTTTTAGCGGCAGGCACAGGCTGAAACCTTTTCCCTGCTGACCGTCCGCTTTTCCTTGCCCTATGGCTGACCTAAGTCAGGAGAGTCTCTCCTGCGCCGTTGTCACGGCTTGTGACAAGCTTTTGTTTATCAAAGGTGGAATCATGAACACGGACATCAAAGTCAGCGCTGTCGCTACATCTTCTTCGTCCTTAAAGAGCGCCGACACGTTAAAAGTAAGGCGTCTTGAGATCTGGGCGGCACGGTTTGCCTTCCTCATGGCAGGCTTTTCCATCGCCGCGTGGGCACCCATCGTGCCTTTTATCAAGGAGGGCTTAGGCCTTACGCACCTGGAGCTCTCGCGCGTCATCTTAATGATGAGTGCGGGATCGCTTCTGGGCATGCTCCTGACGGGGCTTGCCATGCGTACCTTCTCGGTGCGCGCGGTGTTAGTCAGTGCCGCCGCGGCCCTCGCCCTGTCGCTTGTCGCCTTAACGACATTGCCCGGCGTCTCGGCCTTAAGCGGGCTCGTCTTTATCTTCGGACTGACCTTAGGCTGTCTTGAGGTGGGCGGCAATCTCTACGGCGCGTACCTTGAAAAGCGTTATGCGATCCCCCTGCTGCCCTCGCTGCACGGCTGCTATTCCTTAGGCGAGATCGTGGCCCTCGCGGCGATCACGGTGCTGTTACTCATGAACCTGACGCTGTTAATGGCGATCTTCCTGCCTCTTCTGGCTCTGCTCGTCTTTACGGTGCTAAGCCTTTCCCGCGTGCACGTTCATGACGTGGAGAGCGCTGACGAGCCGCTTTTAGCCATCCCTAGGGGCACGGTGATCCTCATCGCCCTGACGGCCGCCCTCGTGTATATGGTCGAGGGCGGCATGCTCGACTGGTCGGCGCTGTTCATGATTGAAAGCCACGGCCTTTCCAAGGACGTGGCCGGCAGCGGCTATATCGTAGTGGTGATTACCATGGCCCTGGGACGTTTCTCGGGGGCAAGGCTCGTGACGCGCTTTGGCATTTTCCCCGTGCTCTGCACGAGCGTCGGCCTCGGGGCCCTCGCGCTGGCCTTCTTAAGCTTCAAACCGCAGCTTCCTCTCATGTACCTAACCTTCGCGGTACTGGGTTTTAGTATCGCCAACGTCATGCCCCTGTGCATTTCGCTGGCCGCCCGTGAGGGGAGCATGTCGGCCACGGCGGCCATTTCCGCCGTCTCCACGGCAGGCTACGTGGCGCTTATCTTAGGCCCGGCTCTTATCGGCACGGTGGCGGAGTTCTCAAGCTTAAGCTTCTCCTTTATCTCCTTAAGCGTACTGGTGCTCTGTCTTATCCCCGGCATCCTCTATGTAAGACGCCGCTTTATCTGAAACTTTACCAGGGGCCCCGCGGGGCCCTTCGTTACTGCCGGTCCTCAGGAGCGCTCTGGCGCAAGGAGGGCGGCAGCTGCCGCTCCCAGAAAGCGATCGCCCTGTCTATCCAGCCCTCCGCCACAGTGCCCGTGCCAAGGCCAAAGCCGTGCCCTAATCCCTTATAGACGTGCACCTCTGCGTCAATGCCCAGATCCTTAAGGGCGGCGATACGCTCTTCCATCACGTAGTCAGGAGCGATCCAGTCGCTGTCGCCTACGCAGGCGAAGGTGGGCGGGATATGGCGCGTGTACTCACGGTGTCCCGTGTACTGCATGATGACCGCGGCAGGCGGGGGAGAGTACCGCTCCCCGAGTCGCTCCGTGCCCAGATCGCCAAGCCACGCGGCAAGGCGCGCCCCGGCCGACCCGCCCCACAGGCTGTAATGATCGGGATTAATCTCTAATGCGTACGCATGCTCACGGATGGAGGAAAGCGCGGGCCGTGTCCTGAAGGGCCTCACGGGCGTCAGGGCGGTAGATAAGCGCGAAGGCGTTATAACCGTGCCCTGCCAGGGTATAGGCGTGGGGAAAGGAGTAGTGAATGGATCCCACGTAGGCAAAGCCCCCTCCGGCTAAACACAGGGCAAAAGGCGCGTCTTTACGGCCTTTAAAGAAAAAGAGTCCCGTGTCCTTAAGCGAGGGATCGCGCGCCTGCTCCTCACCGCTGTAGATCTCAAAAAAGACCGGCTCTCCACGCTCTGCGCGGGAATGAAGATCATTGATGACGGTCACGGTCATGCGCGGGTCAATATGGCTGTACCAGGTAAGGGACAGCTCCCCCAGGGTTTTACCATGAAAGTAACCGCGGTTTAACGGCACAACGAGCCTCGCGGCCCTGCCTAAAACCGGATCCTCAGTCACCGCGCTCACTGGACTTTGTTCGGTATAGGGAAAAGCAGTCGCCGCCATCGTCATGCCTCCGCAGCACAGCATCAGAAAACACGCTGTTATCAGTTTATCCCACATCGTAGTTACTCTTTTTACTTTTTAGTCTAAGCTCTAAGCGCACACCTTAGAAGCGCCCTGTGTCGTGTACCCTGACACCTTAGGTTCACTCTCCCTAAGCGAAAATACCTGAGACTTGATCCTCATGGCGGCGGTGCTATAATTTAGCCGCTTAATTTAAACGGTTAAATTAACATGAGCACATCTGAACTTGACAGTTACCGCGAAAGCCTTCCCAGCGCGCAGGACCTAATGGCCCTCGCCGCCCGCGTGGGCCTTGAGGGCGAACTCTCTTCCCTGCGCCTTGTCCTTAAGCTTCTGCACTTTGCAAGACAGGCTCAGAACGCGCTCTTTGAGAGGATGCAGCGTGAAGAAGGCATTTCCCGCGGCCGCTTCGTGCTGCTCGTGACGCTGCGCGAGCGCGGCGAGCTTACGGTCAATGAGCTCTCCGCGCGCCTTGGTGTCTCCGCCGCCTCGACCTCGGTGATGCTAAGGCGCATGAGCGCTGAGAGCTCGCCCTTAATTGCGCGTTCGGTCAATCCGGGGGCCCGCCATTCCTTCAAGATAAGGCTTACGGCGCGCGGGGAGGATCTCGTGGACCGGCTAACGGCTGAGCATGTTAAAACCGTGGGGGAGCTTCTCTCCCCGCTAGGTGAGAGCGGGCAGCGTCAGCTTCTGGAGCTCCTCGAAAAGCTTCCCTGAGATCCTGCGTAAAGCACGGAAGTTAGGCAGGATCGCCCTTTTCCTTTCCGCAAACACAGCCTGAGCTATCCATGTATTTAAATTTAAACGGTTAATTTATGCAGTTTTCAGAATTGAGACAAAGCCCCGTCTTCAGAACGGTGATGCTGTTTGTAAGTCTGCTCTGTGCAGCGGTGATATTAATTATGTTAGGCAGGCGCAATGACGCCGTGACCGAGGCTCTCGCGCGTCAGGCCGGCGTGCTTACTGCCGAGGAAGTGACGGTATCGGCCCGTCACGTGTCCGGCCCCCTGACTTACAAGGCGGTACATGAAGATGAGAGAGTCACTAAGGGGGAGGTGCTGCTGCGCCTTGACGATCGCGACTACCGCATTGCCCTTGATGAAATCGTATCTCAGGAAAAGGAGGCGGAGGCGGCCCTACGGGCCTATACACGGAGTATCGCCATCGCGAGGGACAATCTGACGCTCACCGGGGAGACCACCCGCCACAGTCTTGAAAGCGCGGCCGCGGCGTTAAGAGGAGCGGAGGCCACGCTAAAGCGCGCCGAGGCCGATTTTGAGCGCTATCAGGATCTGCTCCTGAAAAAAGCCGTCTCCAGGGCCGATTATGATCGTATCCGCAACGACTACGAGAACGCGAGAGCCGGACAGATTGAGGCCTTAAAGACGTTCGAGAGCCTAAGCGAGGGACTTAGCCCTGAGGAAAAAGCTGCCCTCAGGGACAGCGGCTCGGCCCGCAACCTCACGCCGCTTAGTCTCAGGACGGCGTCCCTCGAGGTTGACAACATGGAAAACACCAGGCTTTCCATGTCCGCCGCGCTGGAGGCCCTCAGGGCAAGGCGCGCTCAGGCGGAGCTTGACCTTGAGCGCACTGTGCTTACAGCTCCCTGTGACGGTACGGTGCGCAATATCTTCTTTGAGGAAGGCGAACTCGTGGGTGCGGACTGTCCCGCGCTCGTCATTGAAAAGGACACGCGTTATTTTGACGTGTACCTCCCCGAGCTTTACGCCATGGACTACAGTGCCGGCGCAAAGGTCACCGTGAAGACCGTGGTTTCCGGCAGGAACTATGCAGGCCAGGTGCGCTATCTTAACGCCGCGCCTTCGTATGCCTCGCTGCGCATGACGCGCGAGCAGGGACAGGCCGATCTCACCGTCTTTGAGATGCGCATTGATGTCGCCGCTCCCGACCTGGTGCCGGGACTTACCCTGGAGCTTGCCCATGAATGAGTGTTTAGAGAGCATTACCTCCGAAATTAACGCCATGCGCTCGGGACGCTTTATACCCTATCACAAGATGGCCGCCGCCGTGGCGCTTATCGTGACGGTGATCTTCGCCGTGATTTTCTCGCACAGCACGGTCTTTGAAGGCCGCGTGAGCGTCATCGATCTCGAGGGCACCAAGGCCTCGGTACAGTTCGTAAGGGATCTCGACTCCTCGTTCTATCTTCACGTCACCGAGGTGCACCGTTATCCGCTAAGTCCCGATTTTCTCACCCGCCATGACCGCTCTCTGGGCGTTGTCTATATTCCGGATGGCTTTGAGGAGGCTTTAAAGCGTCAGGAGACGACGGGGGTCAAATACTTTGCCGACTATCTCAATGAGGCGCAGAACGCCGAGGTCATTGAGACCATCAATACCGTAAGCGCTCTTTTCGGCACGGAGGCGGAAACAGCCTCCCCTGGCGGGATCGTCACGGAGATCCGCCGTCTCTATAACCCCACCTTTACCTCCACTAACGGCACGCTCTCGGCTTTTCTGCTGTTCTTTTCAGCCCTCTATTTAGGACTGACCGTGCTCATGGTACCGGGTAGGCTGCGCGCCACGCATGCCTGGGAGAGCGAGGTCATGACGCGCTCGCCCCTGGCGCTCCTATCCCGCGGCGTGCCCTACGCGCTCTTTTTCACCGCCGCCCTAAGCGTGATGATGGCCCTCTTAATCAACTTCGGGCAGCTGCGTTTTGCGGGCAATTTCCTTCTCTATCTGCCCGCGCTCTTTCTCTGTGCCCTCTCCGTCACGTGGCTGGGCTTTATATACGCCTATAAGGCCGGAGATCCCGGGCAGGGGGCCGCGCTCATGATTTTCCTCATACCGCCTGGCTTCATCATGGGCGGTGCGACCATGGCCGTGGGAGTGCTGTCTCAGGGGGCCTTTGCCTTTTCGCACTGTTTTCCCCTGACCTGGCTCTACCACTTTCAGCGCGATCTCGCAGGGCGCGGTTTAAGCGCCGCTCAGATGCTGACCTTATATGGAGCGTTTTTAATCTATTTAAGTATACTGGGTCTGATTCTGACCGGACGCTTTGCCCTGGAGAGGCGCAGGCTCCTCCGCGGCGGAGAAGCCTTACCTGAGAGCCCGCCTGCGTCACTGACATAAATTTCTCCAGAGTGCTCTTCCTAGGTAGCCAGCAACGGCCGAATGTGTCAAAGTTTGAGCGCCGTCTCTTTTTTGACTGACCGCCCTTTTTATACAATAGCACTGCGCGCAGAGGACCGAGCAGTGTCACATTCCTGTCCTGTGCCACGGCTGCGCCACTTTACAAAAATTGTGCATAGTATATGATATGTGCCTTGGGAAAACACTTAGCATAGCATCATAGAAAAGACAGTCAGGTTAGTGGTGACTTTAAAATGGAAGGAGTAACCTTTAAGCGTATCCGCATGGCCCTGGGGTTTACGGGAGACGAATTAGCACGCCGTCTCAACGTTTCGGGCAATTACATACGCTTAGTCGAGACTAACAAAAAACCCGTGTCGGAGCTGCTTGAGTATAAAATTATGGATCAGCTGCGCGTGGCACTGGAAAGCAACGATCCACTCTTCTCCATCTTAAAGGAACTGCTTGATGGCGGACACCGCCATTAAGCTCCGCCAGCTCTCCTTCAGGCTGACGACACTGGCCCTTATTTCCGTACCCTCTCAAGCGTGAGCTGTCCGCGCACCGTTTCCGTAAAGCGCCCCGTAAAGGCCGTCACCGCCCCTTCAGGCAGCATCACCTCGTAATGGGCCTTCTCATCAAAGGCAGAATTCACCACCTCCCCCTTAAGCTCGTTTAGAAGGCGCATGAAGACCGTCACATGGCGGTGCTCAAAACTGAGTTTCAAAAAGGCGGGGATCACTCTCTCACAGACCGGCAGGGTGGCGAGCGCCTCCTTAACCGAATCCTGATAGGCCTTCACGAGGCCGCCGATACCGAGGAGAATGCCGCCAAAATAACGCGTCACCACCGCCGTCAGCTCCCCCACGCCGCAGTGCAGCACTACGTTGAGCATGGGCTGCCCCGCCGTGCCGTGCGGCTCACCGTCATCCGAGCAGCCGCAGACGGCCGTGGAGCCGGGTTTATCACCGTTAAAGGCAAAGCAGTTGTGATTAGCGTCGCTGTAGCGGGAACTGACGCGGGCGATAAAGTCCTTGCACTCCTCCATGCCGCGCGTGTGACCGAGCGTGGTGATGAAGCGGCTTCTCTTGATGATGATTTCGTTAACGTGTTCGGACCCGGACTTTAAATCCGGTACCTTAAAGGAGCTCTCGCGCATGACTGTAACTTAAGCTGATTACGGGAAAGCTCTACTTTAGCCGCTTCTCTGATTTTAGGCAATGGCGGAAGTGCGGTTTAGCGGTAGCGCCGCTCACTTCCGTCCTCAAGAGTGACCTACTCCCCCACCTAAGAGGTGGGGGCTTCCTTCTCGTTCAAAACGCCCAGCGGCGTTAGTATCAGCGAGCTGTCACCGCTGGTCCAGCGGCCAGGCAATTCGATTGCATGCTTTTTGAGGTTTTTACAAGCGTTCTT
>DVOQ01000035.1 GCA_018713485.1 Candidatus Avisuccinivibrio pullicola | reverse complement strand
CGAGGAAAGCGCCGATGAGAAGAAGCTTGACGCAAGACTTGAGGAGGCCGCGGAGCAGATCCGTTCCCGCAGATACGGACTTAATAACAACAGCAAGTCCCGTGTCGCGCGCTTTGCCATGGTGTTCTGCGCCGCACGGGAGAAGCGCTGTTTAGAGAGGGTAAAGCTCGTCGATGAGGTAAGCCGCTGACGGTAAGCGGGGGCCGGGGCTCTGCTCTGTTTTACCTTCACTGCACAGGATCTTAAAACAGCGCGGTTTCTGTTCTCAGGGAAAGAATAGCCCGCCGGTGCCGGGGAAGGAACCGGGGATGCACGCTTCGCTCCTGCGTTAAGTGTCTGCAGGAAAGCGCCCTTTCTGGTATCATTATGTAGATAAATTTTTTCCGACACGAACTGTGTTTAAGTGTGAGTGGTGGCGATTTGTATACCAGAATTTTAGGAACCGGCGGTTATCTGCCCGATGAGGTGCGCACCAACGCGGATTTAGAGCGCATGGTAGACACCTCGGATGAATGGATTGTTGAGCGCACCGGCATTCACGAAAGGCGTATTGCCGCTCCCCACGAGACGGCCGCCACCATGGGAGCGATTGCCGCATCACGGGCATTAGAAGCCGCGGGAGTGCTGCCCTCGGAAATTGACACCGTGATCTGCGGTACCACCTCCTCGCAATATGCCTTCCCCTCTACGGCCTGTCAGATTGCGGGAGCCCTCGGCATGAATACGCCCATGGCCTTCGATCTCGCCGCGGCCTGCGCGGGCTTTTCCTATGGCTATCAGTTAGCCCACTCCATGATCATGGCGGGGACGGCTAAAAAAGTGCTCGTCATCGGCGTCGATCTCATGTCGCGCGCCTGCGATCCCTCTGATCGCACCACCATCATTCTCTTCGGTGACGGAGCGGGAGCCTGCGTGTTAGGCGCTTCCGAGGAGCCCGGTACCCTCGCGGTGCACTCCAGCTCCGATCCCAAATCAGGCGATCTCCTGAAGCTGGCCTATCCCACGCACGGTGATCCGCATCCTGAATATCTCTACATGAAGGGTAACGAGGTCTTCAAGCGTGCCGTGACGGTGCTTGCCGGCCTTGTCACGCAGACTCTGGAGCAGGCGGGCATGAAGGAAGAGGAACTGGATTTCCTCGTGCCCCATCAGGCCAATCTGCGCATCATCGCCGCGACGGCGCGCAAGCTGCACCTTGACATGGATCAGGTCATCGTCACCCTTGACAAGCAGGGCAATACCTCGGCCGCCTCGGTGGCCCTCGCCCTTGACGAGGGGATCCGCTCCGGCCGTATTCAGAGAGGCATGAATCTCTTATTGGAGTCCTTTGGCGGCGGGTTCACCTGGAGTTCCGCACTCATCCGCTATTAGGACTGAGGCCCTGTCCGCTATGGCGTAAACCCTGGCGGGCCTTAAAAAGCGTTAGCCCCCTTACGTTTTACGGAAGAAGTTTTTGACAGGCGTAAGAGCCGGGGCTAGAACAGGGCAGAACCGTTTCTTTAACCATTAAGGAGGGCGCTCGCGCCGCGTTTATGAAGAAATTTGCCGTAGTATTCCCGGGTCAGGGCTCACAGTCCGTGGGCATGTTAGCCACCTTTATGGACGATCCCATCGTCTCTGACGTTTACGCGAAGGCCAGCGCCGCCTTAGGTTATGATCTGAAGGACATCACCTTAAACGGCCCTGAAGCCGAATTAAACCGCACCGAGGTCACGCAGCCGGCCATTCTCACCGCTTCCGTGGCCTGCTTTAAGGCCCTGGCGGCCAGGGGCGTCACCCCCGCGGCCGTGGCCGGTCATTCGCTTGGCGAGTATTCGGCCTTAGTGGCCGCTGAAGCCATCGCCTTTGAAGACGCGGTGCGCCTCGTGCGCCTGCGCGGTCAGGCCATGCAGGAGGCCGTCCCCGAGGGACACGGCGCCATGGCCGCTATCTTAGGTCTTGAGGACGAGGTGATCGTGAAGATCTGCGCCGAGGAAAGCCAGGGTGAGGACGCCGTGTGGGCGGCCAATTTCAACACCCCGGGCCAGGTGGTGATCTCCGGCGCCAAGGCCGCCGTGGAGAGAGCTAACGCCCGCTTCACGGAGGAAGGCGCCAAGCGCGTGGTGCCCTTAGCCGTCTCGGCACCGAGCCACTGCCCCTTAATGCAGAGCGCCGCCGACCGTTTAAAGGCCGCTCTTGCAGAAATTGAGGTGAAGGACGCCGTCTTACCCGTGTACTGCAACGCCCTTGCCGCCCCCATCGTCAGGAAGGACGACATCATCGACGCTCTCTATAAGCAGTTAGTCGGCCCCGTGCGCTGGGTCGAGAGCGTGAAGGCCATGCAGAAAGACGGCATTGAGCTTTTAGTCGAGGCTGGCCCCGGCAAGGTGCTCTCGGGCATGACCCGCCGTATTGACCGTGCCTTAGGCTCAGCTAACGTCTCTGACGCGGCCACCCTTGACAAGGCCGTCGCCGCCATTAACGAATAAGGATTAAGCCATGCAGTTTGATTTTTCAGGAAAGCTCGTGTTAGTCACCGGTGCCTCGCGCGGGATCGGTAAGGAAATTGCCGCTAAGTTCGCAGAATGCGGCGCCACCGTCTGCGGGACCGCCACCTCTGAGGCAGGTGCCGAGGGCATTACCGCCGCCTTAAACGGCAGGGGTTCAGGCTTTGTCATGAACTCCCTGGATCTAGAGAGCGTGAACGCTCTCTTAAAGGCCATTGAGGAAAAGTACGGCGCCTCCCCCGACATCCTCGTCAATAACGCCGGCATTACCCGCGACACGCTCTTCATGCGCATGAAGGACGGCGACTGGGATGACGTCATCACCTGCAATCTCACCGCCGTCGCGCGCCTCACCAGGGCCTGCATCGGCCCCATGATGAAAAAGCGCGCCGGACGCGTCATCTCCATTACCTCCGTGGTCGGCGAGATGGGCAACCCGGGTCAGTGCAATTACGCCGCCGCCAAGGCAGGTCTTATCGGCTTTACCCGCTCGCTTGCCCAGGAAGTGGGCTCGCGCGGGATCACCGTAAACTGCATTGCCCCCGGATTCATCGAGACCGATATGACCAAAGTCCTGACTGACGAGCAGAAGAAGTTCTACGAGACGCGCATTCCGCTGCGTAAGTTAGGACAGGCGGCCGATATCGCCCACGCCGCGCTCTTCCTTGCCTCGGACATGGCAGCCTACATCACGGGTGCCACGCTCGACGTCAATGGCGGTATGCGCTGCGCGTAAAAACATTTTTTAAAAATGTGATGTGATTCAGTAAACTGGTATTTGCCGTGCAAGGCCCTATCCAAAAGCTGACAAAACAGCTATAATGCACGCAATGTTTGAGTGTCGGCATAGGGCCTGGCACAGATAGCTAAGGACAGAATCTGCGCCTGCGCAGTCTGAACAGGAAACAAATGAGCAACAGCATTGAAGATCGCGTTAAGAAGATTATCGTTGACATGTTAGGCGTCAAGCCTGAGGATGTCGTTCCTGAGGCCTCCTTTGTGGATGACTTAGGCGCTGATTCCCTGGACACGGTTGAGCTTGTCATGGCCCTCGAGGAAGAGTTCGAGACCGAGATCCCTGATGAAGAGGCCGAGAAGATCAATACCGTTCAGGCTGCCATCGATTACATCAAGAGCCATCAGGAATAAGTTTCACTAAAGGCGGCGGGTATTTCCCGCCGTTATCATGCAGGGGAGATGGCGACATCTCCTTCTTTATTTACGGAAACCGGTGTTACCGGTTTTGTGGAGGCATAATTAGGTGCATCAGCGCAGGGTAGTAGTTACCGGTCTTGGCATGTTAAGCCCCGTGGGCGGCAGTGCCGAGGAATCCTGGCAGAATCTTTTAGCCGGCAAGAGCGGCATTACCACCATTGATCATTTCGACACCACGGCTTTTTCCGTCAAAATCGCCGGTCTCGTCAAGAATTTCGATCCTGAAGCCTGGGGTATTTCCCGTAAGGATGAACGCAAGATGGACAAGTTCATCCAGTACGGTATCGCCGCCGGCTTGATGGCCATGAATGACTCCGGTTTCGAGGTCACGGATGAAAACCGCTCCCGTATCGGCGTCATGGTCGGTTCCGGTATCGGCGGTTTAGGTCTTATCGAGCAGAACATCCTGGGTTTAGCCGCCAAGGGCCCCAAGGGTATTTCGCCTTTCTTCGTGCCTTCCACCATCATTAACATGGTTTCCGGCCATCTCTCGATTCTCAGGGGTTTACGCGGACCTAACCTTGCCTCCGTCACGGCCTGTGCCTCCGGCACTCACGCCATCGGCATTTCCGCCCGCTTAATCGCCTACGGCGACGCTGACATCATGGTCTGCGGCGGCTCCGAGAAGGCTTCCACCCAGATGGGTATCGGCGGTTTCTCCGCCTTAAAGGCTCTTTCCAACCGCAACGACGAGCCCGAGAAGGCCTCCCGTCCGTGGGACGTGGATCGCAACGGCTTCGTTTTAGGTGACGGTGCCGGTATCCTCGTTTTAGAGGAGTACGAGCACGCTAAGGCCCGCGGCGCGAAGATTTACGCCGAGTTAGTCGGCTTTGGCATGAGCGGTGACGCTTTCCACATGACCGCCACCCCTGAGGACGGCATCGGTGCCCGTTTAGCCATGGAGGCTGCCCTCCGCGACGCCGGCATTCAGCCCTCTGAGGTCAACTACATCAATGCCCATGGCACTTCCACCCATGTCGGTGACATCTCCGAGCTGCGCGCCGTCAAGGCCATCTTCGGCGACGCTCCCGCGAACACCTGCATGAGCTCCACCAAGTCCATGACCGGTCACCTCTTAGGTGCCGCCGGTGCCATCGAGGCGGTTATCACCGTCATGGCGGTGCGCGATCAGATCTGCCCGCCCACCATCAACCTCGACAACCCTGATCCCGAGGTCGGTGATTTCAACCTTGTCCCGCATGTCGCCCAGAAGCACGATATCGCCTATGCCTTAACCAACAGCTTCGGCTTTGGCGGCACCAACGGCTCGCTGCTCTTCAAGCGCATGTAGTTACCCGTAAGGGTACATACCGAGATCCCTGCCTGACGGCGGGGATTTTCGTATCTGAAGACACTTAAGAGCTTACCTGCGTTTAAGTCCTGGCAAGAAAAACCATGGGCAGCCCGGGAGCCTGAAGTCCTGAAAGGGCAGGCATCTGCCCCTGGGGGGAGGTGTCTGAGCGGAGAGAGGGAGAATGCGGCTTTCATGACCCTGGACAGTTCCAGTGCGCACCCCTTTTTTGCAACCGCTTGCGCATTTGCGCCGGAACGCAGCTCTCACGGCCTCCTGAATGAGGCGCCGTCTCAAGGCAGAAAATCAGTATGGCTTTTTCTGACTCTGTCCGCACCCAGGCGGTTTTTCTTTACAGATCAGAACTAAAGGCGCGTCTTTCGGCAACGCCTAAGCCCCGTTTGCCGCACGTTCTTACCTTCCTTCCCCGGGGAATTTTTCCTTAAAGTTCCCTCCTTTTTAGCTAAATTTTGTGATCTCGATCACAAAATTAGAGCAAATTAGGCATTTTAAAGAGCCTGCATACAAAAAAGGACTAATGGCTGTGATTATTGAAGGCCTAAGTGCTAAACTTAAACCGTCCGGGGAATGAAAACGTTTCATCCTCGGTAAAGATTGGATAAAAGAAAAGTCTTATACGGGATTAAAAAATGAAGAAGTCTCTTTTAGCTTTAGCCGTGGCCGCCCTGGCCGCTTCCTCTGTCGCTTCCGCCGCCACCATCTATGATAAGGATGGCGTCTCCGTTGACGTTTATGGCCGTGTGCAGGCTGTTTACTATTCTCAGGACTCCGGCTCCAATGCCCAGTCCGCTGCCAACGATGGCAACCTCAACGCCTCCTCGCGTTTAGGCTTCAATTTCCGTTCCGAGCTCACTTCCTGGGCCGACGCTTTCGCCAACGTTGAGTGGGAAAACGCTAACGATGACAGCAGCCCTGATTTCAACTCCCGTTACCTCTGGGTGGGTGTGGACTTCGGTCAGTTCGGTGCCGTGAAGTTCGGTAAGTTCGAGGACGCCGTCAAGTATGTCATCGCCACCACCGATATTTTCGATGACTGGGGCTGCAACGGCCAGTTAGGTAACGACGACCGCCGTGACGGCATGTTTGCCTACAACTG
>DVOQ01000034.1 GCA_018713485.1 Candidatus Avisuccinivibrio pullicola | reverse complement strand
GCACGTGGCACAGTGGAGACTCCCGGCGTTAACGTCAGGGCCAAATCAGGGCTTAACCGCGAACTCCTGCTCAGGGCCCAGGGCGAAGCCGGAAGGATGCTGGAGTACAAGCTGAAGCTCAGGGGAGGACTGCTCATTAAGGTGCCGCCTCAGTACACATCACAGAAGTGCTCCGTGTGCGGTCATGTAAGTGCAAACAACCGTAAATCACAGGCTCTCTTCGTCTGTGAGCGGTGCGGCCATAGCGCAAACGCGGATTTGAACGCCGCTGAAAACATCAGAAGGGCAGGAACTGCCCGGATAGCCGGGGCTGCAGGCTCAGTAATGAGCTGTCACCCGGAACCTGCCGGAGAGCGGCCTGAAAACCGCTCAGCCGGAAGCCCATGAGCTTCAGCTCATGGGAGGAGTTCACGTGACGGAATTAGTATAGCAGGGCCGGAAAAAAGAAGGCCGCTGAAAGTTCAGCGGCAAATAGAGAGTAATAATCACTGCGTAAGTATAGTCAAAATCCTGAAACCGTCCAGGTACCGTGCAGTATTTTGTGATTGAGTCGGCAAAATTTCGGATTGTACAGGATTTCCCGCGCTCTCAGGGGAAGACAGGTGAGTTTTTAAACTCGGCGCCGGAGATCTCCTCTCGGGAGGCCATTCAGGACAAAAACAAAGCAGCGCCGGGCGCTGCCTTGTCTTAACTATAGGGCTTAGTGGTTAATAGCGTTTACGCTTAGTAATCGGCGCGCAGGACCTCGAAATGGGCCTGGGGATGATTACAGGCGGGGCAGGCCTGCGGGGCTTCCTTGCCCTCATAGATGAAGCCGCAGTTACGGCAGCGCCAGATCACCACGTTGTCGCGCTTGAACATGGTGCCCTCGGTGAGGTGCTTCCAGAGATCGCGGTACTGCTTCTCGTGCTGCTTCTCGGCGATGGCGATATTCTCCATCACGGCGGCGATCTGCGGGAAGCCTTCCTCGCGGGCCTTAGCAGCAAAGGAAGGATACATTTCGGTCCATTCCTCGTTCTCGCCGGCGGCGGAGGCCTCGAGGTTGGCGGCGGTATCACCGATAATGCCGGCCGGATAGGTGGCGGTGATTTCAGCACTGCCGCCTTCTAAGAACTTAAAGAGACGCTTGGCGTGTTCCTTTTCCTGATTGGCAGTCTCGAGGAACATGGCGCTGATGAGCTCGTAGCCTTCCTTCTTGGCCACGGAGGCGAAGTAGGTGTAACGGTTACGGGCCTGGGATTCACCGGCAAATGCGGTAAGAAGATTCTTTTCGGTCTGAGTGCCCTTAATGCTCGGCATAGATTGCTCCTTAATAATCTTGCATGTAATGCTCTATATAATGGATCAGAGCTTAAGGCTTGTCAAAGAGAAGAATTATCAACAAGCGCCTCTGGGAGTGGCTTAGAAGTCACAGACTGGGGAAGGACAGCCCTTACCACGTATTAAGTGACTGTTCTGCAGGTAAAAGCTGCTGTTAAGCGCTGCGTAAAAAAAAGCTGCAAATTTTTTGGGCGCAAAGTGTTGACAGTGGGATGAGACAACCCTATAATGCACGCCGTTGTCGGTGATTAGCGCAGCCTGGTTAGCGCACAAGTCTGGGGGACTTGGGGTCGGAGGTTCAAATCCTCTATCACCGACCACTCCGCGTAAAGGGGCCGCAGTAGCGGCTTTTTTTGTCTTCAGGTTCTCCCAATCCGTGCGTGATAAAGCAGCTTTAAGCGTTCCTGACCCTTGCTGTGTCCGCGCTGAGCCGGTTCTTAATCCGCGCAGCTAGCTCAGAGGCAGGGAGTACGCCATATTTTTATGTGAGCAATCGCATAAGGATGTTAGAGCTGTCAGCATTATGCTCTTGACGTAACCTGCGGTCAGTACATGATGAGGGCGAAGAAACGCAGCTGCGTAAGGAACAGTCTCCTGCACAGTGAAACCGTCATGAACAAGGTGCACATTGCACCGCGGAAAATGGCAAAGAAAGACTCTCAGATATCCGTTGCAGGATTTAAAACGGATTTTTAAAGAACAGATACTGCACGGCAGGTGCTGTATCTGAGTTGAAAACGGCGTTTTTGCCGTCCAGTGCGAAGTGTGATCCCGGTTAGGACGATGACCCGCCGTATTAGACGGCCTGCGGAGCGTGAGTTTTTCAGGAAGGCTATTGACAGTGCGGCAGGTCCCTCCTATAATGCACGCCGTCGTCGGTGATTAGCGCAGCCTGGTTAGCGCACAAGTCTGGGGGACTTGGGGTCGGAGGTTCAAATCCTCTATCACCGACCACTTCATGTAAGGGAGCCGCAGATGCGGCTTTTTCCTTTTTTAGAGCTTTCGCCTGTCTTCATCCTGCGATCTTCGCGCTCATAGATTTACGATCCCTGGCTTAGGCGCGGGATGGGCTTTGCCATTTTGACTGCGACGGCAGGGGAACGGTCGCTTTCCTCTGCATACTGCCAGGGAAGAAAGCCCTGATTTAAGGCCACGGTATGCCAGGTGCGCAGGGTGTCGTCAAAGGTTTTTAGGATGCGCCCTTCAGGCAGGGCGAGAATGTTCTTAATTTCCTGCTCCTTAAAGAGCATCCGGAAGTCATCCAGGAGACTTTCGCGGCAGATAAGTTTTCTCTCAGCAGGCGGCAGAGCGCAGTTATGGCGCAGAACCGCCATCTCAAAGTGAGCCAGGGCAGCGATCTGTCCGTTATTAAGGGGCGGCAGGTAATTGCTTTTCTGAGAGTTTAGGGAAGGGGCAATGGGCAGAAGGTTCCATGTCTCGTCCGATCCCGTGAAGCTCCACGGAATGAAATGATCGAGCGCGTATTGATCATTAGAGGTCAGGGGCTGACCGCTGTAGATGCAGGTATAGGTATGATCTCTGAGGTAGGCTGCAAACCAGCGCTGTTGCGTTTTTAGACTGTGACGCTTTTTACCGTCCCACTGAAGCTTACTTAAGATATTGGGCACCAGCGGATTGCGCTTTTCTAAAAAGGTTCCCATGAGCCCCAGGCAGTAGCCTTCAAGAATGGAGAAGTTGTGGCTCAGATAGTAAAGCCAGTCAGGATTTACCTCCACCATAAGCTGTCCTGCAGAGCTCTGGGAGAGACGATAGGGCCGGCCATCGTCAAAGCCAGGCGCAAAGGCTCTGATGCGATCTTTGTCAGATGTCCCGATCCACGGACTTAAAAAGCGGTGCGGCACGTATTTCACGAAGGCTTTGACGTTGTCTCTGACGACCTTATCGGTTTCATGCAGCCACGTGAGGGTGCTGAGAAGATCGTCCTGAGCCAGACTGCCCCGTCCTTTTTTCTCCGGGGCAAGTTCCTCAAGGCGCAGCACGAGTGCGGTGAGACAGTCGTTAAGGCCGAGGCTTAATTTAAACTCAAGGATGAGGGGACGAACCGCCCTGAGCACCTCGCTGAGGATTTCCGGATAGGTAAGCGTGAGGGCTCCAGGTTCGGAAATGGCGGCTAAATGGCGGTTTAAGACGCGCAGAATCCCTAAAAACCATACGAATTTATAGCATTGTGTGGTGTTGCCCAGGGTGGTCACCAGGTGCGGTATATCCAGATCCCGATCGGGAGGAAGCGGCAAAATTAACTGATCCATAAGCGGGAGCTCCTTTTTCCGGGGAAGGGGGCTTCAGGATACATCATGGCGCATGACTGCTGCTGATTCCTGTGCTCCAGATGGTAGCGCTGCTTTAGGGAAATGAGAAGAGCGCTTTTTTAATCTGGGATCCTCTGGGTAAGGAAAAACGGCACGTGTCGCAAAAAGGCCCCGTTAAGGGGCCTTAGGGCACGTTTTAGGTGAGTGACAGACTCACACTGAAAGAAAGCTTAAGCGGCCGTGACGCGGGATAAATCCACGTCCTTTTTGTGGCGTAAGACGTAGAAAGCGCCCCTGAAACCCGGCTGCTCCACCTTTAAGAGGAAGGTGAGCACGAAGGCGATAAGGTAGAGGGCGGTGTAGGTGACGACTACGCCGAACACGCCGAAGTGGGGAAGAATGAGCACTGCGAGGGCGGGGGCGACGAAATTGGAGGCACCGGCGGCGAGGTTATACACTGAGATGGCCGCGCCCTGATGCTGAGGCTCGAGGGTGGTGAGAATGGGGGTGACGGCCACGAAGGCACCCACGAACCAGCCTAAGAGAACCGCGGGCACGCAGGCCATGAGAAAGCTCCCGGGGAAGGCATGGGGGATAAGGTAGAAGAGCATGGTAGAGCCGGCCATGCCGAGGCAGCCCATGTAGCGGATCACGTTAATCCAGCCCATGATCTCGTTCATGATGCCCCAGAAGACGTTGGAGAAGATGGTGGTGGCGAAGAAGACCGTCCACACCATGAGCCAGCGGTCCACTGTCCATCCCAGTTCATCGACGAACATCATGGGCATGATGACCGCGAAGCCAAAGAGCGAGAGGGTGTTGATGACGCGGATGAGGGCCGCGTAGGTGACGTGCGGATTCTTAAAGAGCTTCACGGCAAACAGGAGCTCGCCGAACTTTTCGCTGGCAGACAGGGAGGACTTTTCCGAGGTGCGCAGATGCCTGAGGCCGATGATGGCGGTCAGAACCCCGGATACGGCGAAGATTAAGGCCAGCCACAGGGTGCCGTATTCACCGATCACGGGAATGGTGAGGGAGGGAATGAAGCTGCCCACCACGCCGATACCGATGGAGTACACGGTCCAGAACCAGCCTAAGGCCGGGCTTACCTGGCGGGGATTGACGTTCTGGACGATACCCACCACGAAGGAATAGAGGAAAAGAGGATAGGCAAGCCCGCGCAGACCGTAGAAGAGCACGATGAGACCGTAATGTGCCTCGCCCAAGCCAAAGTACAGGAAACAGACGTGGAAGATCACCCATAACAGGGCGCCGATGCGCATGGCCTTCTGTACGGTGATAAGTTCGGCTATGACGCCCGAGCTCCATGCTGACAGGGCGGCGGCAAGGCCGTAAATGGTAAAGACAAAGGAAGATTCAGCCTTGGAAAAGCCCAGGGTAGTGATGTACTGCGAGAGAAAGGCTAACTCAAAGCCGTCGCCGGTCATAAAGAGGGCGATGGCGATATAGCCGGCGAGCAGAGGCTTAGGCAGACCCATAAAGGTCCTGACTAAGGGAAGTTCTTTTTCGGACATGGTGACCTCAGTTTGCTAATTGTTAAAACTCTAAGCGGGGAGGAAACCTCCCCGATAAGTTAGAAGCGACTGGCATTAAAGGGGATGCTTTTGTGCGTAGGCCTTTACGAAGGCATAACGCTCGCGTAAGTCCTCCACGAAGCGCGGATAGGGCTTCAGCTCGCCAAAGAGAAGCTCGGTGGCGGCATAGGCGGCCACGGGATCGGCAGCTTCGGTTACGGATAGCGCCCACGCCTTGTCAAAGGAGCTGTCCTGATACTCAAAGTCCACCTTGCCGTCCTTAAGATAGAAGAGGAAGTTAAGGTATAAGGCGGCGATGAGCACCACACCCTGAGGATCCACGCCCTTGACGTAGCAGTCCACGAGGGTGGGTTTGACGAAGTTAATCAGCTTGGAGAAGCTGTCCTGGCAGATCCGCTGTAGGGTGTCGCGGATGTGATCGTTCTTAAAGCGGCTTAAGACCACGTCACGGTAGGCCTCAACGTCGATTCCGTGGCCCTCGATGCAGGGAATGACGGAGTTGGTGACGTAATCGTAAGTGAGCGAGTAGAGCTCGGGATCGCGGGCGCACTCAAAGACGTAGTTATAGCCCTTGATGACACCCAGGAGCGCCAGGCAGGTGTGTGAGGCGTTGAGAATGCGCAGCTTGGCATCCTCATAGGCGGTTACGGAGGCGACCATCTCCACGCCGGCCTTCTCCAGAGAGGGTCGTCCGGCTTTGAATCTGTCTTCAATCACCCACTGGAAGAAGGACTCGGACATCACGGGAACTGCGTCCTCAATGCCGGTGGCGGCTTTGATCTCATCCTTTAAGGCAGGAGCGGGACGCGGCGTGATGCGATCGACCATGGTATTGGGGCAGGTGGTGTGTTCATCCATAAAGGCGATGACGTCGCTCTCGCCTCTTAAGGTCAGGAACTCCTTAAGGCCCTTTTCAAACTTGGCGCCGTTCTCGCGCACGTTATCACAGCACAGTAAGGTGACGTCGCCTGCGTTCGTGGCCATGCGCCTGCGTAACATCGCGGCTACCACGCCGTAAATGGTATTGACCCCGCCCTTTAAATCCTCAGCCACGGCACTCTGTCCCTGCATAAGCTTAAGGTTCTCGTCAAGGTAATAGCCCGCCTCGGTGACGGTAAAGGAGATGATGCGGGTTTCAGGACGCGCGCCTTCGTCAATGAGGGGCGTAAGTCCTTTCACGTAGGGAATGACTTTGGAGAAGGCCTTAATGGTGTGATACTGGCGCTCGCCCTCAGGAGAGACTGTCTCCAGGGTATAGCTTAAGTTCTGCCCGATAAGTCCCTGCACCGTGAATTCGGCGTCATCGCGGATATTACCCGCCTCGAGAGCCCAGCCCGTCTCACCCTGCTTTAAAAGCTCGTTGAAGGCGTAAGCCTGATGGGCGCGGTGGAAGGAACCTAAACCTAAATGTAACCAGATGGATGCCATGATCTTTACCTCATGTTTTAATTGAAACTTTTACGTAAGTATTACGTTTAAGTGTTATTATAAAGATCGCCTAAAGAAAAACTCCGCCCCCGATCACGTTCGTGAGTAGGAAATCTTTGCAAGGTTGTGGCAAATTTGCGCAAGGGGAAAAGGGCCTGAGAATGCGCTTGACTACAGGTTTATTGAACAGTTTTTAAGAAAATGAATGCAAAGAAAACGTTTACACGTTCTGTGACGGGCTCCGTAAGCGCCCAGAGAAGCAAACTTATACGTTGTAATTATGTAAAAGTATTGCGCAAAAAGAGTGCGGTGGCATAATGCGGCTAGATATGACAGAGATAGGTATGACATGGTCGCTACAGAACAGGCCCTTACGGGGCTTTCCTTAAAGGAATTTAACCGGCGGCACCTCGTGAAGGCCTTACGGGAGCATGGGGCGCTGACCAAGAATCAGCTGGTGAAGGTGACGGGACTGTCCCTTTCCACCGTGGACAGCAATGTCAAGACGCTGTTAAAAGAAGGACTGCTGATAACGGGGGACTTTCAGGAGTCCACGGGGGGACGCAAGGCGCGGCGCCTTGAATTTAACGCGCAGTACCGGCTGTCCGTGGGACTGGGGATCCTGCGCGAGGCGGTGCACGTGGTGATAGGTGATCTGAGCGGTAAGGTGTGCTGCCAGGAAGAATGGCCGCTGACGTTTACGAATACGGAGGGGTATTTTGAGGCATTAGGTAAGGCCTTTGAGGATCTGCTGTCCCGTCAGGGGCTGACGCGCTCCGTACTTCTGCCGCCTTTTGCCGCGGTACAGGGACTCGTGGATAAGGAAGGGACGCGCGTGCTCTTCTCGCCGCTCATGGATGACGCGCAGGGCCTTGACAGCGAGCGCTTAAGCAAGGCGCTGTCTCTTCCGGTGACGCTCTGTCATGACTCCACTGCCGCAGGCTTTTATGAGCTGTGGCGGCATCCTGAGCTGAATCTCGGGGCGCTCTTTCTATTAAACCGCAACTTTGGCGGTGCGCTCTTTTATGAAGGCCGCGTTTTAGAGGGGCTGCAGGGCACGGCGGGTACGCTGGAGCATTACTGCGTCAATTCTGAGGGAGAGCGCTGCTACTGCGGCGCGCGTGGCTGTCTTGAGACGTACTGCTCGGCTAACGCCCTGAGAGCGCGCAGCGGTTTAACCGTGCATGAGTTTTTTAAGCGCCTGAGAGAGGATGAGCGTAAAGCTGCCGCTATCTGGCAGGAGTATCTGAGTGTTCTGGCCTCGGTGGCGCGCAACGTGCTGTCAGTGCTCGACGGCACGCTGCTGCTTTCGGGGTATCTCACTCCCTTTATGACCGAGGCAGATCTCGGTACGCTGCTTAAGCTTATCAATGATAATTACCCCTTTAAGATCGGTAGAGAGCGCATCGTGCTCACCGCAGGCGGTGACGCCGCGCCGGCCCTCGGGGCCGCGATCTGCTCCGCGCGTTCTTACCTTGACAGAGAAGGCCTGCGCTGAGACGGAAAAACGCCGGGTCTTTTTCAGGCGGCAGGCGGGCAGTACTGAGGCTTCACGGGTGGCAGAGGAACCGGGATGCGGGCCTCTCAGGGGGCTATAGATGAGAAAGGGGAGCCGGGCTCCCCTTTCTTCAGATAACGTTAAGACGGTCTAAAGCTTAAAGGTGCTTAAGGCAGCGTGCACCCTGTCGAGCATCGCCACGGTCTCATCCACGTGCGTCACGGCCTCGTCGGTGGAGGCGGAAACCTGCTGGGTGATATTGGTGATGTTCTGCATATTGGTGGAGATCTCGGCCGTGGCCGTGGTCTGCTCCTCGGCGGCGGTGGCGATCTGCGTGATCTGGGCGTTGACCTCGTTGACGTGATTGATGATGTCCTCGAGGATCTGGCCTAAGCCCGCGGCGTTGGCGGCCACGTTATCCATATTGGTCACGCTCTCCTGCATCGAGCTCTCGGCGCGGTTGGCATCTGACTGCACCTGATTGACCATGCCGGTGATTTCCTGCGTGGAGGCGGAGGTACGGGAGGCCAGGGCGCGCACCTCGTCGGCGACCACGGCAAAGCCGCGTCCGGCCTCACCGGCACGGGCGGCCTCAATGGCGGCGTTGAGGGCTAAGAGGTTGGTCTGCTGCGCGATATCCTCAATGGTCTCGACGATCTTGCCGATGTTCTCAGTCTGCTTCACTAACTTGACGATCTGCTCGGCATCCTGACGGGTACGCTCGGCCTGGGCATGGATGTCGCTCACGGTGGCCTGGAGCTGGGAATTGCCCTGCTCGGTAATGTCCTTAGAGGTATTGGAGGCGGTGGCGGCGGTCTCGCAGTTGCGGGCGATATCCTGCGTGGTGGAGACCATCTGATCGGAGGCGGCCGCCACGGTGATGGCGCGCGACTCGGCGTCGCGGGCGTTCGTGGCTACCTCGGCGGAACCGCTCTTGACCTCATTGATGCGGGCCTTGGCGCTGACGGCGACTTTCAGGACATCAGCAATGTGCTTGCTCAGGCTGGTGCGCATTCTTTCCATGGAGCTCATAAGTTCGCCAAACTCATCCTGGCTCTTAACCGTGATGGGATGCGAGAGATCGGAGCTGGCGATAAATTTGGCCTGATCGACGGCGGCCTTTAAGGAGCTGTCAATATAGCGGCTTGAAATCAGGCTGATGATAATGGCTAACACGATGGCCGCGGCTAACACGGCTGAAATGGTGTAGAGCGGGGTATTGGTGGCGATGGTATCGACCTCGGCGGTAACCATGTTCACCTGCATCTGTCTTACGGCCGCGAGATTTCTGAAGATGATGTTGGCCTGGGGCTGTATGTCATGCAGATAGATTTCGCGGGCCCTGTTCCAGTCTTTAGCGTTAACCGCCTCATGGAGCTCTCCGGTGTAGAGATCGACAAATCTCTGTCCGGCATCCTTAATGGCGTTGATTTCCTTAGGGTAACGGGCCGCCTGCAGGGCGTTCACCGCATTGACGAGCGGTTCTAACTGCGGATCGAGGGCGTTTAAATCCCTTTCAAAGCCTACGCTGTCAGAGATCCCGTTATTAAAAGCGGTCATCTGCTCGTTAACGGCACTGATGCGTCCGTAACGCTCATCTAAAATGACGTGTACCTCGCTCGCCACCGTCTTGGATTCAAAGAGCGCGATAATACCCACACCGCCCACGGCGATCGCGAACATGATCATGAGCGTAAAACAGGCAATCAGCTTGGCTTTTACGGACAGATTGAGCAAAAAGGACATGAGAACCCCCTGAATTTAACAAGCCTACTTTTTACATATCGTCAGCAAACGGGTAACCTTAAGCGCAGGACAGACAGCCCTGCCCTTCAGACGGCTAATTATAAGCCTTTTCACGGGAACTTAGGGCACAATTGCCGTTGTCTTACGCTAAAAAACACCCCGCAGCACGGCCCTGAGGCTCTTCCTTGCGCCCCGTAGCAGATCTCTGCGCGGCGCCTCTTGAGGGGAGAGGGAGCCGGCGGTACAATCCTTTACTGAAGCAGGTCGTTTTAGTACAGTTTTAAGTCCCGTGTGGACGTTTAACCACCGTATTAAAGAGTATGAGCGCTGAATTTATATCCGTGCACCCGGACAATCCTCAGGTGCGTTTTGTAAGACGTTTTGCCGAGATCATGCGCGATGGGGGCGTAGGCGTTGTGCCTACTGATTCGGCGTATGCCCTCTGTGCCCTTACCGGTGACAAGAGCGCCATGGAGCGGATCGCGCATATCCGTCAGATAAGCAGGAAGCACAATTTCACCCTGATGTGCCGTGATCTATCCGAGCTTTCCACTTACGCCAAAGTGGGCAACAGTGAGTACCGGCTCTTAAAGAACAATACCCCGGGGGCCTATACCTTCATTCTGCAGGCCACCAGGGAAGTCCCGCGCCGGCTCATGAACGAAAAGCGCCGTACCATCGGTATCCGCGTCCCCGAGGGGGCCATCATCGAGGCCTTATTGCAGGAGGTCAACGAGCCCCTGTTAAGCTGTTCGCTCATTCTGCCGGGTAACGAGGAGCCCGAGAGCGATCCCGTGGAGATCAACGATAAAATCGGCGGCTTAGTGGACGTCATTATTGATGGCGGGGTTCTGTCTCCCGTGCCTACCACCGTGATCCGCTTTGAAGAGGGTGTGCCCATCGTGCGCCGCGTAGGCCGCGGCGATCCCGCTCCCTTTGAGTAGGGAGCTCTGTAACCTGAAGCTGGAGCCTCCTTTTAGCCTTACCTGCGGGAGGCGGTCCTTTTTGCTGAGGGCGGTGAGAACGCGGCTCACTCTTTGCGGTTGGTGAACTTAAAGGGATTGACGCGCTTTATCTGATGTTTGACTTCCTCGTAGCGGCGCAGGGCCTCCTCGGCTTTCTGGCCCTCTTCCTCAATACGCGGATCACCCTTTAAAGGATCGGGACCGTAGGCGTTGTCACCGATGGTGCCCGGTTTTAGCATCAGAAATACAAAAGCCAGAAAGATAAAGAGAAAGCCGATGGCCGCATAAATACAGGCCTCGCGTAATTTTTCATCCTGAGAGCGCATCGCGACGTCAGTGCACAGCACCACGAGCACCGTCATGAGAATGGGCATGACGATGACGGCTCCTTTGTGGCTCACGTCATGCAGGCGGCGCACGCCGGCGCAGACCAGGGGGCAGAGCAGGGTGATGAAGATGACGGCAAAGAGGAGATCGCCCACCACCGGCAGGTAGCGGGTGGCGGCAAAGACGAGGCTCTGGGCGAGGATAAAAAAGAGGGTGAAATACCAGAACTCCGAGCGCGGGGCGCGCCCTGAGATGCGGTAAAAGCGCTCTTTGAGGCAGAGACGGATACTGTCTTTTAAGGTCATGCAATCATCCTTACCGTGTTCCCCTGCTTTAAAAAGCGGGGATGGAAACATCAGCGTGTGCCAAGTGTAACACGGGACGGGAGCACAGGCGGCGTAAGTCAGAGACGCAGCGAACGAAAAAGAGCACCGCGCGGGTGCTCTTAGAGTGTGATCCAAAGAATACGGTTAATCGTGGGGCCTGGTCTCGCCGTTATATTCCTCGTCAGTGACGGGCTGTAACCACGTGGGCTTGTTGTCCGGGGCATTGGGCGTGAGGGCGATATGGCTCATCCACGTGGTGGCTCCGCCGCCATGCCAGTGCTCCACGTTCGGGGGCACGACGATGACGTCTCCGGGGCGCAGGATATCAATTTTCTGGCCTCTGATCTGATGACGGCCCTCGCCTGCCACCACGAAGAGGATCTGTCCGCCCGAGTGGCTGTGCCAGTAAGTGCGGGTGCAGGGCTCAAAGGTGACGTTGGAGGCTGGCAGCTTGAAAACCTCATCATAACCGTTGAGGCTATTTAAATAAGAGGTTCCGGTGAAGAACTGGCCGTAGGGATTGATTTCGCCCTGACCGAAGACGGTGTTGATGGGGGCGGTGTTGTACTGCGGCGTGTCGGCGGCCAGAGCGGGGGCGGTCAGCGCAGCGCCTAAAGCCAGAGCGGTAAGCAGACGGTGCATGGTGGTAACTCCTTGGTGTTAAGTGAAACTGACTTAATCTTAGAGGCTCGCTGTCGGCGCGTAAAATACCCATTCTTCATGGGGGGAAATACACTTAGGTTATGACGCAGAGAAAAAGGCACTGATTTCAGTAAGTTAGCCTACAGGGGCGCAGAAAAGCCTCACACAGCGCCGTCTTTTGAGGAGAAAACGGTTAAGAGAAAGCGAGGATCGGGCAAAAATAACCGTCAGGTAGAGAGGCCTCTGCACCGTAAGCGGGCACAGGGGACTCCCCCGGAGATGCCCGGGGGAGAGGGAGGGACAGAGCTTAGAGAATGGCACCCAGTTCCTGACGCAGCACCGCGCCGGCACCCTTGAGGCCGGCCTTGCCGTCGGTGATAACGTAAACGGGGATCTTCTGCAGATACTCGCGGAAGCGGCCCTTGTCCTCAAAGGCCTCACGGAAGCGGGAGGTCCTGAAGAAATCGAGGATGCGCGGCACCACGCCGCCTGCGATGTACACGCCGCCGAAAGTGCCCATGGTGAGGGCGAGGTTTCCGCCAAAACGGCCTAAGAGACGGCAGAAGGTCTGCAGGGCCTCAAGGCAGTCGGGATCGGCCGGATCGCTTAAGGCTCCCGAGGTGACGTCGGCGGGGGTCAGACCCTGACGCAGACGCTCGTTGCGCATGGCGATGGCCTCATAGAGATTGACAAGGCCGGGGCCTGAGAGGACGCGCTCGGCCGAGACGTGGCCGATCCTGGCACGGAGGGCGATGAGGATCATGTCCTCGCTCATGTTGCCGGGGGCTAAGTCGACGTGGCCGCCCTCGCCCGGGATCTGCACCCAGCGCGTGCCCACACGGATCACGTGACCTACGCCTAAGCCGGTGCCGGGGCCATACACTGCGATGGGGGCACCTGGCTGTGCCTCGCCGCCGCCAATCTTGATGAGCTTGTCATGCTCAAGGCAGGTCACGGACATGGACATGGCGGTGAAGTCATTGATGACGATGAGCTGCTCTAAACCGCAGTTTTCCTTAAGCTGCTTTTGCGAGAACTCCCAGGGATTATTGGTCATCTTGACGTAATCGCCGGTGATGGGACAGGCGATGGCGATGCAGGCTGCCTTGAAATCGGCATGGGTTTCCTGACGGAACTTTAAGATGCAGCTTTCAAGAGACTCATTCTCAAGAGCCGAGTAAATGATGGGGGCGGAGATGGAACCGTCATCGAGATCAACTAAAGCGAGACGGGCGTTGGTGCCGCCGATGTCGCCAACTAAGGCCTGACCTTTTAACGTTGTCATAGTGTTGTCCTTTGCTTATGTGCAGGTAAAACTTTTACAATGATAGGGCAGATTGTAATGTAAAAACCTCCACTCTATACGCCTTAAAGCGCACACTTTTGACCTCGGTCGCGTTTAGACGCCAGGGAACAGGTAAGGTGGCGGGGCGTAAGGGTCGGACAGGGCGGTAAGAGAGGATGCAGATGCGTATACAACGGATCCCGGGCGCTGTTTCAGGTGTCATGGCGGCGCTCCTTATGCTGTCTCTTAGTCCGTACGCCATAGCCTCCTGCGTGCCGCTTTCCGGGGACGGCGTCCTTCCTCAGGTGATCGGGGCAGGACAGTGCTATGAGTTAAGCGGGGGCTTTATCCTCAGAGGGCGGCATGAGATAGAGGGAACGGTGCTTGCCAGGGCGCGCGACAGCCTCACCTTAGCTGAAAACGCGTCACTTGAGGTAAAAGACGGGGGACGCTTTATAAGCCGCGGCGCTTTAACCCTTAAGCACCACGCCTCCTTAAGCGTATCCGGTAAGGGACATTTTGAGGCCTTTGGCGCTCTCACCCTTGAAAAAGGCGCGCTTCTGGGCTTTAAAGATGAGGCCACGGGCAGGCTCGTGGCCGAGAGTCATCTTCTTAACGGGTCCGCGCTCGCCCTTTCCGATCGCGCTTTGCTCAGGCAGCAGTCGAGACTTACGCTTACGGACGCTCTCCTGATTGCGGGCGGGGGAAAGTTTATCAACGAGGCCACCCTTGAGTTGCGGGGGCGCAGTGAGCTGAGGCTTAAGGGGGAAAGCCGCCTTGTCAACGAGGGGCGGCTGAATACGGACGCGCCCTGCCTCATCGCCCTTGAGAAGAGGGCTTATTTTGCAAACGGGGGACTTAGTGAGCTGGAGGGCTCCTTAAGCCTAAGTCAGGACAGCCGCTTTGAAAATCACGCCCGCTGTACCGTGCAGGGCAGGGGCGCGGTCTATGCGGAAAATTCCGCCTCCCTTTACAACGGACACGTCTTTAATCTAGCGGGCACGCTGTACCTTAACGACATGGCGGAGTTTAAAAACGGCGGCACCTTCACGGGCTTTAAGGGTGGCAGCCTGAGGCTGTTAAGTCAGGCGCGACTTGTCAATGCGGGGACTCTTACCGATCAGGGGCTTACCCTCAAGGGGGAGGAGAGGGTAGTGAACACCATGATCCTCAATACCCTTAAGGCAGAGACCGGGGTCTCTTCCTCCTTAAAGCCCGGAGAGCCAGCACCGGGGGAGGGCGGAGCTCAGAGCGTTACGGGCGGGGTAGAAAGTAAATAAGCAGGAAAGAGGCCTCATCAGTTGCCTTAAGGACGTACCTCCCACTCAGAGCGGGGAGAGCCTGGCTGCGGGTACGCGCTTTCTTTTTGCAGCGGTAGAATTAAGCTTTTGATAATGTACGACTAACTTAAGTTAGCGTAGGTTAACACAAGGGCATGTTTTCTGATATACTGAGCTTAGTTAGCTATGGCTAATTCAGTACCTAAAAACTGTCAGAAAATAAAGGAGATGACATGAGCGCTATCGTAAATCTGAAGGCCCGTGAAGTGTTAGACAGCCGCGGCAATCCCACCGTGGAATGTGACGTGACCCTGGCTTCGGGAGCACGGGGCCGTGCCGCGGTGCCCTCGGGGGCGTCGACGGGCGTGCGCGAGGCTCTGGAGTTAAGGGACGGGGATAAAAGCCGTTATGGCGGCAAGGGCGTGTTAAAGGCCGTCTCCCACGTCAACGGCGAGATTAAGGACGCGCTTATGGGAATGGAGGGGGACAATCAGGTGGCTCTGGACCGCGCCCTCATCCGGCTCGACGGCACCGCCACCAAGGAGCGCCTGGGCGCTAACGCCCTCCTTGCCGTGTCCATGGCCGCCGCCAAGGCCGCCGCCTCGGAGCATCATTTACCCCTCTACCGTTACGTGGGCGGGTGCACTCCTCTGTCCCTGCCGGTGCCGATGATGAATATCGTCAACGGCGGCGTGCACGCTAATAACAATCTCGACGTGCAGGAGTTCATGATCATTCCCGTGGGCGCTCCGACCTTCTCGGAGGCGCTGCGTTACGGCACCGAGACCTTCCACGCCTTAAAGGCGCTGTTAAACGCTAAGGGCCTGAGTACCGCCGTGGGTGATGAGGGCGGTTTCGCTCCTCTGCTGCACACCCATGAGGAGGCGCTGGAGCTTATCGTGAGCGCCATCGAAAAGGCGGGCTTTAAGCCAGGCGAAGACATCTGCCTCGGCCTTGACTGCGCCTCCTCGGAGTACTACAGCGACGGTCTTTACAGGCTTAAGAAGCAGGGTCAGACTTATGACATTGACGCGTGGATTGAGGTACTTGAAGGCTGGGTGAATAAATATCCCCTCATCTCCATTGAGGACGGGGCTTCCGAGGGCGATTTTGAGGGCTGGAAGAAGCTCACGGACGCTTTAGGCTCCCGCTGTCAGTTAGTGGGCGACGATCTTTTCGTGACCAATCCCGCCATCTTAAAGGAAGGCATTGAGAAGGGCCTTGCCAACGCCATTCTCATCAAGGTCAATCAGATTGGCACCCTGACTGAGACTTTCGAGGCCATTGAGATGGCCAAACGCGCCCGTTACGCCGCCATCGTCTCGCACCGCTCCGGTGAGACCGAGGATCACACCATCGCCGATCTCGCCGTGGGCACCAACGCAGGTCAGATCAAGACCGGCTCGCTCTCACGCTCCGATCGCCTGTCCAAGTACAATCAGTTACTGCGCATCGAGGAGGAACTGGGCGCTGACGCTCGCTTTGGCGGCTGGAGCTCCTTCTACTCCTTTAAGCATTAGCGCGGCGGTTTTTTCAGGCAAACCCCATCATAAGTAACTAAACTCCGTGATGATTAAGACCCCGTCCGGGGTCTTATAGTTTTGAGCCCTGGAAAAGGACGCGGGAAAGAAAAGCTCCTCCGGCTTAAAGGTGAGGAAGGCTTTGAGTCAGTGACAGGCAAAAGAAAACCCCGGGGGTTACCCGGGGCTTTAGAGACTACAAATCTTAACCTGGAAAGGATTAGCAGACGCCCTGAGCGATCATGGCATCAGCGACCTTGACGAAGCCGGCGATGTTGGCACCTAACACGAGGTTACCCTCGGCACCGAATTCACGGGCGGTCTCGGCGGCGTTCTCGTGAATGCCCTTCATGATGTTGAAGAGCTTGGCATCAACTTCCTCGAAGGTCCAGGCGGTCATGCCGGCGTTCTGCTCCATCTCTAACTGAGAGGTAGCCACGCCACCGGCGTTAGCGGCCTTGGCCGGACCATAGGCGATACCGGAGGCTAAGAAGGCATTGATGGCACCGATGGAGGAAGGCATGTTGGCACCCTCGGAGACGCACTTGACGCCGTTCTTGATGAGGAGCTTGGCGTCTTCCTCGTTAACCTCGTTCTGCGTGGCGCAGGGGAAGGCGGCATCCACGGGGATGGTCCACACGCCGTTGTGACCTGCCGGGTAATCCTTGACGGGGGTGTACTTGGCGGTCGGGACTAATTCGGCGTAACGGGTTAAGGAGGCGCGCTCCTCTTCCTTGACCTGCTTTAAGACCTTGACGTCAATGCCGTTCTCGTCGTAGATCATGCCGCGGGAGTCGGACACGGTCACGGGTTTGGCACCCTTCTCGATAAGCTTCTCGCAGCAGTAGATGGCGACGTTGCCAGCACCGGAGACAGCGCAGCGCATGCCCTCTAAGGACTGGCCGCGGGCCTTTAACATTTCGTCGGCGAAGTACACCACGCCATAGCCGGTAGCCTCGGTACGGGCTAAGGAGCCGCCCCAGTTGAGGCCCTTACCGGTTAAGACGCCTTCGTATTTGGTGGTGAGGCGCTTGTACATGCCATAGAGGTAGCCAATCTCGCGGCCGCCCACGCCGATATCACCGGCCGGCACGTCCACGGTGGAGCCGATGTAGCGGTGTAACTGCAGCATGAAGGCCTGGCAGAAACGCATCACTTCGGTATCGGACTTGCCCTTCGGGTCGAAATCAGAACCGCCCTTGCCGCCGCCAATCGGGGTGCCGGTTAAGGAGTTCTTGAAGATCTGCTCGAAACCTAAGAACTTTAAGATACCCTCATTGACGGAGGGGTGGAAGCGTAAGCCACCCTTGTAGGGGCCGATCGCGGAATTGAACTGCACGCGGTAGCCGTTGTTGACCTGGATTTCACCCTTGTCGTCCACCCACTCGACGCGGAAGTGGAAAGAGCGCTCGGGCTCAACGATGCGCTCGAGGATCTTATTCTTCTGATAAGCAGGATTCTTGTCGAGAACCGGCTGTAAGGTGGTCAGAACTTCCTGTACGGCCTGAAGGAATTCCGGCTGATAGGCATAGCGGGAGGAGAGGTCATCAAAAACCTGCTGCGAATAAGACATGAGTGTAATCTCCGAAAACCGGATCGCCACGGGCGATCCCTAAAAATAACTGTGCACAATCTAGCAGATTTTGTCCGAGGGGCAAGAGGAAGCTTTAAAAGTGAGCAAATTAAGGGCGTTTTTGCCGTTTTCGGTGCGCAAAATGGCCCTTTTGCATCTTTGTGGGGCGTAAAACGGTGGCCGCAGCGGGATATCTCCGCGGAAGACTGAGGTGAAAATAAGAGCGTTTTAGCAGTAAAAAGCCTTATAGATCATGGACTAAAAGGGTTGTGTGTACTTTTGGTGCACGCTTTACGGGTTTTTGACAGTCATTTGCGGGCGCCGTGCAGGGGGGAGGCAGAGCGCGGACATTTTTGCGATCGTCTTCAAAAGTGCAGGTAAGTCAGCTTTAAGGGGCTGTATTCCGGGGCTATGATAGGGGAAACCTGAATGGGGTGTCAGTATGTTATATGCAGACAGAGAAAGGGCCGTGTCTCCGTCAGGGACAGATGAGGAGGCGCGGTTTTTCCTGAGGCTTACCTTGTATCTTTACGGTTCTCTGAAGAACGCGGTCTCTGAGGCTTTAGAGACTTACGCGTATCTTATTTTCCTTAACGCCCTTGAGGGGCTCTGCCTTGCCCTTTCCGATAATGATAATGACGAGGTGACCGAGGATGAGGGGAGCGAGCCTCACTATATCGTTGAGGATGATAACGGGGAGCTCGACACGCATGAGATTTTAAGTGAGGATGAAGAGGAGGACGAGTTCGTCATCACCGAGGATACGGAGGATGAGATTGCGCGCCTGAAGCGTTCCTCCCCTCTTTCTATAAACAGGAACCCGGATGTTTGAGATCATAGCCCTGCGCCGTACCGGACGTGCCGTCAGTTCTGTACCTGCAATCCTGAAGGCCTTCGCCTTAGGCAGAACCTGTACTCTCGCTTTAAAGGACGAGCCCTTTCCCTATGCGGTAACGGTCAGTTACGTGCCTTGCTTCTGTGAAAACGAGCTCTTTCTCATCATCCACGGATCCCGTGAGGGGCGCAAGGCCACGCTGTTAGGCAGAGAGCCCTGCCTTGCCCTGACGGTGACCCTGCAGGACCGGGTGAACATGACTGGTGATTGCCGCAGCTCTAATTGCTATCAGAGTCTCTGCGCGGAGGCCCTCGCTGAGGAACTGCACGGCTTGGCGGCTCTGGAGGGGCTGACGGAGCTTATGTACCATCATGGCGCCGTAGGTGAGCGCTCAGAGCTTCAGAAACGGCTCGCGCCGCTTGCGGATCGCACCGCGGTCTGGCGTCTTAAAATTCTCAGGGCCGCGCTTAAGCGTCACGCTTAGTCAGTCCCCTGCCGCCATGCCGGGGGCAGGAGTACCGCTCCCTCTTTGTCCTGAAAGTCACTTTCAAAAACTTTTCTGCGCCAGGGGTATGTCTGCACTGTTGTGGTGCAACGGACCGTATAGGCTAGAGACAGTTGTTTCATCCTGGAGGTTCGTATGTACGCCTTAGAATTAGCCGCCGACGTGCGCTATACCCGCGCCCGTCTTGAAAAAGCCCTCGCCACAGGCGGGCTTCAGGTACCCCATGCCGCACGCAGCCGTGAGGTGCGCGCCGCCTTTCTTGCGCTTTGCGTCCTGCATTTTCTGGAACTGAAGGCGGTGGAAAGAGTGATCGCCAGCCATTCTCTGCAGGGGGAAGAGGGAGGTGCCTTACGGGTATTTGGTGATGCGCCCTGGGCCGCGCAGCTTATGCGCCGGAGCGGGAAAGGTCTGGGTTTTTACTTTAAGCCCTGCGAGCTGCTGCTCTCCTCGCAGTATACAGAGGCTTTCCCGTACCGCGCTAACCTCAGCGCCCTGGCCTTACGCTTTTTAAGGACCGCAGGTCCTTACGGAGCACTGTGTAAGTATTTAGCGGCGCTGCTTACCAGGCTTACTGAGAGCTTTAGCGAGGAGGAATGGGCACGGCTTACCCGTGTGGTGCTCTTAAATACCTCGCCTGCCACTTTAGAGCGCGTGGCGCTCTATGGACTGTGTACGGGAAGCGCGCTTTCAAAAAGCGATCCTTCAGGACAGTATGACAGCGGCGCGTTACTCTCCTTACTCATCGCGAGGCTGACGCTGACGCTGCGCCCAGCCTTTAAGGAACGGCGCCTTTGCGTGTTAGAGCCCTGTATCGGTCAGGGGGCGCTTATCAATGCGCTGGCTCTTTTAAGAAAGGGGCGGGGAGAAGGGACGCCGTTTAAGATCAGCGCTTATGAGCTTAATGCCCTGAGCGCGGCGGTGGCAAGGCTTACCCTGAGCTGTCACAGCGCAGTGCAGGTGACGGTCAGGGAAGAAAATTTTCTGACAGCTCCCGTAAAGGAACGTTTTGACCTCATTCTTTTAAATCCTCCTTACGCGCAGCGTTTAACCGTGGGGGAGGGGCGGTCGCTTACGGACTTTTGCGCCGCCTCTCACCTGAGTGACTTAAGCGCGCTGCCCCGGCCTTCGTGCAGTGAACTGCCCTTTGTTCTCAAGGCCTTAAGTCTTCTTGAAGAGGATGGCCTCATGCTGATCTTACTGCCGCCTGGCGCCCTGACGCGCCCGCGCGCCGACGCAGCTCTGCGCGAGGCGCTGGTGACGCGTTTTCACCTGCAGGCCTGCATCGCTTTACCCCGCGGTCTCTTTAAGGGAGTGGAGATCTCCCCGCGCCTGCTCATTTTCTCCACGCTGAAGGCAGAGGTTGCAGGGGAGCGTTCCTGTTTATGCGTCAATGCCCAGGGGCGGGGCGGCAGGCTTAGAAGCGAAGATGAGGAACATTTTGTGGAGAGTCTCGTGAGCCTCGTGACCGAAGGACGCGAGTATGAGGGTCTGTCGCGTAAGGTAAGTCCTGAGGAATTTAAACGCCTTGACTACAATCTAAATCCCCTTGCCTATCTCACCGGAGGGGAGGAGGAGCAGAACCTTGATCTGAAGGCGATCGCCACGGCGCTGTCCTCACTCTATCACCGTCAGGATAAGTTACGTGAGCACATGGCAGAGGTGTTCTCGCAACTGGAGGACTCCCATGCCTGATGCATATCCGCGCCAGCCCCTCGCTGAGGGCCTGCACCTTGCCTGCAGGGAGCACTCTGCCTTAAGACAGGTGCGCACGCCCTTTATCCGTAAGGAGCAGAATCCTGATCTTATGTACGCGCTTTTTAAGCAGCAGCTAAGGCCCCTTGCGGGGGCCTTGCCCCTTAAGGCTTCCGCGCTTCTCATGCAGAAAGCATGGCCGTGCACGGTGTGGCAGGTTGACAGGGACGGTTATGCCGGCAGGGGGTATCTTAGTTTTAGTCATGATGGCTATGTGAGCGCCTTTCTCTGCCATTTACTGCGCACGCGCCATGTCAGGCGGCAAATGCAGAGTCTTGCCTTCAGGAAGGAGAACGCCGCTATCGACAGCAGGGGGCTTGCCTCGCTTATCCTGCCTAGGCCTGCACGGGACGAGCAGCTGCACCTGTGTGCGCTCCTTGAGCCCTTTGTGGAAAGCCTGGAGCTTACCGCGGCCGAGCGGGAGCTCACCTGCCGGCACCGCGATGCCGCCGCGCTCCTTCTTATGAGCATACAGGGCGTCAGGGAAATGCCCTTAGGGGAGATCTCTGACGTTATCCTGCTGCCTGGCTCTCTTTACAGACAGTACCGCGCTCTGCCTGACGCGCTTAAGCTTCGTTTTGAGGCCCTCACGGGTGAAGAACTCCCTTACGGGGATAAGGAGAGTGTCCCGGGAGAGCGTAAGGATTGCGCCGTTCCTTCATGTCTTAGGCGCTATCTTACGGAGACAGGTGATCTTATCTGGTGTCTTAAGGAAGGGCGCATTGAGGTGCGGCGCGTGCGCAGGGCGGGCTATGTCGTGGGCCCCGGCACGGGGATTATCCGTAAGGTGCGTCCGCCGCTTTTAAAGGCCTTCGTGCGGGAATACCTCTGTTCGCCTCAGGCCCTGAGGCAGTGCCTTAAAGCCTTCAAAGGACAGAGCCTGCCGTTTTTAAAGGCCTCCCTGGTGCGCTCATTAAAGCTGCCCGTCCCCTCCCCCGAGGAACAGCGGCGTGTGGTGCGCCTGCTTCTTGCCCACCGCCTGCTCTTAAGTTCCTCCCGCCTGTCCCTTGCCACGCTGTTTAAGCTGCAGACGCGGGCGCTTGAAGCCGTGCGCGAGGCGCTATGCGCTGCGCTGTAAGGCGAAGGTACGCCTCTCCTCACTTAGGGGGCGCTGCCTTAAAGCTTGCCGCCCCTGAGGAGGAAATCAGACTCAGGAAACTTAAGCTTTGGGGAGCGCTGCCAGGGAGACTGGGCGGCAGGAGTAACTTTAGGCGGGGCGGTCCTCTTCGTCCTCTTCTCTTAATCTCACCACGAAGTTTTCCCCGGGATGCTCCAGAGTGAGGCCCTCGGGGGCGGGGACGGTGCGGATATAGCCATCGCCTGGCGCCACTTCCGCAGGGGCGCCGTTTTCATCTCTGAGATCCGTGACCTCAAGGGGCAGGGCCCCCTTAGGGGTATAGATAAACAGCGTGCTCTTTACATCAAAGCGGTTTTTAACGCGCAGGCGCAGCCTGCCGCCGTCTATGGCCTCGGGGGCGGCGCACAGTTCAAGGCGCCCCTTATGCGGGCTGTTGCTTGCATAATCCTGCGTTTCGTGGGGAAGATGGGGTTCGAGCAGACCTGTCGTAAACTTACGCGAGGGCAGAGCGTTGAGCAGGCGCCCGGATTCGAGGGGCACGGGTTCTCCCTTTAAAAGCGCGTCGATGGCGAGGCGGTAGGCGCGGCTGACCGCCGCTCCGTAGAAGGGGGAGCGCGAGCGGCCTTCAATCTTGAGCGAGTCGATGTTAAGGGCGAGGAGCTTTTCCAAAAGCGGCAGCGCGCAGAGATCGCGGGAATTAAAGAGATAGGAACCGTTCTCGTCCTCATCGAGCGTGAACCACTCGCCCTGACGTTTCTCGCATTCCTCGAGCTCCACGGACAGGGAGCGGGCGCGGAAGCGCCAGCGGCAGGAATTGTTGCAGTTGCCGACATTGGCGTCGCGGCGCGAGAGCAGTCCCGAGATGAGGCAGCGCCCCGAGACGGCAATGCACAGGGCTCCGTGGATGAAGACCTCCAGTTCCATGTCCGGGCAGGCCTCGCGGATGATCCCGATTTCGCTGAGTGAAAGCTCGCGGGCGAGAATGCAGCGTCTGACGCCCAGTTTCTGCCAGAATTTTACGGAAAGGGGATTGACCGTATTGGCCTGTACCGAGAGGTGCACGGGGATCTCGGGGTGACGCGTGAGCGCCAGATCGATAAGCCCCGGGTCGGCCATAATAAAGGCGTCGGGCTTTAAGGCCGCGACGGAGTCCAGATCTTCCTCAAAGGTGGAGAGTCTGCGGGCGTGCGGAATAACGTTTAATACGGCAAAAAACTTCTTGCCCATGCTATGGGCCAGTTCGATGCCGGTCTTAAAATCCTCGCGCGTAAAGCCGTTGCCGCGCACGCGCAGCGACCAGCGCGGGATCCCCGCATAAACGGCGTCCGCGCCGTAGCTTAAGGCGGCGCGGACGTGGTGGATGGAACCTGCCGGGGCGAGCAGCTCGGGACGGGCGTACTTACTCACAGTCAAAAAGTCCTTTCAGGCTGTCAATGAGCGAGGTAAAGAGAGCGGCCTGTAAAATGTACTGCGCCTGCTCGTCGGCCAGGTGATCCTCCACCTTTTCAGGCAGATTGCGTTCCAGGTACTGATCCTCAGGGCGCATGCGCTTTAAGGCCAGATCGGCGGTGAGCACGAGGGAAAGGGAGTCCTCGTAGGTGAGCTGCAGCTCGGTGATGACCTTGCCGGCATTGATGTGCACTGCGATCTCCTCGGAGGTGAGATCCTCGCGCGAGGCGCGGATGGTACCGCCCTCCTCGTCGCTCGACTTTAAGGTCGTGTCATAGCCTAAGGTGAACACCTGCGGCAGATCGTTCTGTGACAGCCACGCGGTCATGCGCTCCTCGACCACGCAGCGGGGCTGGAAGTGGCGGGCGGGGAAGGTACCGTCAAAGGCCTCACGCAGCATGGCGATGGCTCTTTCGGCGCGCTTGGCCGAGGACACCGAAACCATGGCATAGCCCTTCTCGCTGTTAATCATGACGTACATGTCGCGCTGCGCGGCGAAGGCGCGCGAGAGCAGCTGATTGACAAGTGCCGTCTTTAAGGTCTGAATCTCGTTTTTGCGCAGCTCACGGCCTAACTGTGCTTCCTTTTCCTCCACCTGCGCCTCAAGCTCGCTTTTAATCACCGAAGCGGGCAGAAGCTTGGTTTCCTCGACAAGACGCAGGAAATGGCAGCCATTGTCCGTAAAGGTATAAGCGGGAGCGGCCCTGCCAAAGAGGGGCGCGAAACCTATCGTGGAAATTTCCTGAGCCTGACAGGGGCGGAAGGGTCTGGCGGCGATTTTTTCCTCAAGCAGGGTCTCATCCTTAAAGACCTTGAGATGGGCGTCGCTTAAATCAACGGTGAAAATCTGAGCGCTTTTAAACCACATGGCTATATCCTTTCTTAAAAACTGCTCTCATTGTAACCCATGCCGGATACATCCCTGAAATGTACCCCGGGGCATTTGCGCAGAACCTCACAGTGCAGGCACTGACTTAAGCCTTCCTGCAGCTTCACTGAAGAGGCCTTTTGCGTCCGTCTGTCAAGATGCTACGGGCATTTTTGCGCCTTTTTTCAAAAGCGCATAAATGCTAGAATAGAGAGCTTTTTAAGATACGTGTAGATTAAAGAAAAGCTTTGATCCATAAGTTTTTTCAGACTTGACCCAGGGTTTTGAGATGGTAGACAAGACAAACGAAGGCACTCCGGCTGAGACCGTGACTGAGAATACCGGGGCTTCCTTTGAGGGTACCACAGCGCAGAGCGTGGATATGGGTAACGTGACGGCGGTCCGTCTTGAGGACGAACTGCGTCAGTCCTTTATCGATTACGCCATGAGCGTGATCGTGGACCGTGCGCTTCCTGACGTGCGTGACGGCTTAAAGCCCGTGCACCGGCGCGTGCTGTTTGACATGTACAAACTCAAGATCTGGCATAACGGTCCCACCAAGAAATCCGCCCGCGTGGTCGGTGACGTGATCGGCCGCTTCCACCCCCATGGCGACGTTGCCGTCTACGACACCATCGTGCGTATGGCGCAGTGGTTCTCCATGCGCAATCCCCTCGTGTTCGGCCAGGGTAATTTCGGCAATATCGACGGTGACGGCCCGGCCGCCATGCGTTACACCGAAGTGCGCATGACCAGGATCGCCGAGGCGATGCTTCAGGATATTGACAAGGAAACGGTCAACACCTACCCCAATTACGACGGCAACGAGCAGATCCCCGAAGTGCTGCCCACGCGCTTTCCCAATCTCCTCGTCAACGGCTCCTCGGGTATCGCCGTGGGTATGGCCACCAATATCCCGCCGCATAATTTAGGCGAGGTCATCGACGGCACGCTCGCGCTTTTAGACAAGCCCGAGATCTCCTTAGACGAGCTCATGCACTACATCAAGGCCCCCGATTTCCCCACTGGCGGCTTTATCGTCGGCACCGCGGGAGTGCGCGAGGCCTACGCCACCGGCAAGGGCCGCGTGGTGATGCGCGCCCGTACCCATGTCGAGACCGACAAGTCCGGCCGCCGCACCATCATCGTGGACGAGATCCCCTACATGGAGGCCAAGAGCAATATCGTCAAACAGATCGCCGAGCTCGTGCGCGACAAGAAGATTGAGGGTATTGCCGAGGTCAACGATCTCTCGGACAAGGATCATCAGGTCCGCATCGCCATCGACTTAAAGCGCGACGCCTTTGAGGAGGCGGTGCTCAACAATCTCTACGAGAAGACCTCGCTGCAGTCCAATTTCGCGGTCAACATGATCGCTCTCGTAGGCCAGCATCCGCGGCAGCTCTCCTTAATCGAGATCTTAAAGGAGTTCATTAACTTCCGCCGCGAGGTGGTGACGCGCCGCACCGTGTACCTCCTGCGCCAGGATCGCAAGAAGGCCTTCCTGGATGAGGGCCTCATCGTCGCCAAGGGCAATATCGACCGCGTCATCGAGATCATCACCTCCTCGGAAAACACCGAAGAGGCCAAACAGCGCCTCGTCGCCGAGGACTGGGACGGCACGCTCATCTCCACCTTAATTCATCTCGACGAGCGCGGCGAGAACGTCTGCCTGCCCCAGGGCATTGAGAAGAGCGCCGGCTTACACGACGGTAAGTATCACCTCTCGGTCAGGCAGGCCGAGCGTATCCTCGAGATGCAGTTATCGAGCTTAACGCGCCTTAACTCCGAGAAGATTCAGGCCGAGTACCGCGGTCTTATCGCCAATATCCTTGGGTACCTAGAGATCCTCAACAGCACCGAGCGCTTAAAGGAAGTCATCCGCGAGGAGCTTAAGGCCGCCCGCTCCGACTTTGCCGACAAGCGCCGCTCCGAGATCATCGGGGACATGGGCCGCGTTTCCAAGGCCGATCTCATCGCCCCGCAGGACGCCGTCATTACCTTATCGGACAAGGGCTATATCAAATATCAGGATATTTCGGCCTTCGAGAGCCAGCGCCGCGGCGGCAAGGGCCGCGCCGCAGCCCGCGTCAAGGACGATGACATCATCACCAGGACGCTGGTTACCAATACCCATCACATCCTGCTGTGTCTGACCTCGCAGGGCAGGCTCTTTGCCTCGTGGGTCTACGATCTGCCCACCTCGGAAAACCGCACGTGGCGCGGCAGACCCATTCAGAACTATTTCGCCATCGAGGACGGGGAGCGCGTCACCTCCATGCTCTCCATCGCCGAATTTGACGAAAACCACTTTATCTTCATGGTCACGGCGCGAGGCCTCGTAAAGAAGATCCGTTTAAGCGAGTACCGTCATCTGCTAACCTCCTCGGCCATCAATTCGGGCCGTCCCGTCAAGATCACCACCCTCATGGAGGGAGATGAGTTAGTGGATGCGCAGATTGGCTCGGGCGATGACGATATCTACCTCTTTACCGCCAACGGCAAGGCCCTGCGCTTCTGCGATTACTATGACGTCAGTAAGGACGGGGACGAGAGCGAGGCCGAAAGCGCCGAGGAGAACGCCGGCGAGACCCTCACCGAGGAGAGCGAGACTGCCTCAGGCGCTGAGAGCGATAACGGCGAGGAAATTAAGGTCGAGGTGGTGCGCAACCGCCACTTCGGTTACGGCGTGCGTCCCTCGGGCCGCACTTCGCGCGGTATCCGTGGCATGCGCCTTGTCGGTGACGATCGCATCGTCTCCTTAATCGTGATCACTCCCGACGGCAAGGATCGCCACTATGCCATCATTTTGACCGCTAAGGGCAAGGGCAAGAAGATGGTGCTGGAGGAGCTGACCTTAAGAAACCGCGGCGGTCAGGGTATCATGGTCATGCCCTCGCGCGCCGGGGAGAAGAACGGTCCCGTCATCGGCGCGACGCGCGTTGAGGACGGCGATGAGTTCCTCATCATCACCGATCAGGGCACGCTCATCCGCTCGCCCGTGGACGAGAGCCTGCGTCCTATGAGCCGCATGGCCGTGGGTGTGATTCTGATGCGTCCCGGGGATAACGAGAACATCATTGCCCTTGAGACCATTCCCTGCGAGGTCGCGGAGGCCTCCAGGGAGGCGCAGAACGCCCGCCGCCAGGAGAAAAAGGATCGCGAGGCCATGGAACTCATGGTCAGCGGCGGCAGCGCCGTGACCCAAAACGGTGCAGAGAAGACGGAAGATGCCGCTCAGGACAGTGATCCTGGCTATGATGTAGATCAGGGTGCCGAGGGCACCGCGACTTTAGCGGATAACGAGGAGAAGTAAATGTTTCGTGCGTGGAATTACGGGGCCGGACCCAGCGTTATGCCTTTAGAGGTTCTGGAAGAGGCGCAGCGCGAGTTCACCGACTACAACGATACGGGCATTTCGATTATTGAGATGTCCCACCGCAGCGCCGACTTTGATGCCGTGGCCAAGGACGCCGAGGCACGTCTGCGCCGCATCATGGACATTCCGGACAATTACCGCGTGCTCTTTGAGCAGGGAGGAGGGCGCGGTCAGTTTGCCGCCATCCCCTTAAACCTGCTCCCTGAGGACGGACACGCCGACTATTTCGTCACTGGACACTGGTCGCGCTGCGCCTACAGGGAATGCGCCGAGCGCTATGGCAAGGCCATCCTGCACGAATGCGTGGAAAAGAACGCTCAGGGCGAGTATTTCATTAACTATGACAGGATGCAGGTGACGGAAGGCGCCACCTACGCCTACGCCTGCCTCAACGAGACCGTGAACGGCATCGAGATGTTTGAGCTTCCCGATACCGGTGACGTGCCCCTCATTGTGGACATGTCCTCGAACATCCTCACCCGCCCCGTGGACGTCAGAAAGTTCGGTGCCATCATCTTTGGTGCGCAGAAGAACGTCGCTCCCGCAGGTCTTACCGTCACCATTGTGCGCGAGGATCTCATTGGACACGCCCGTAAGTACTGCCCCTCGGTGCTTGACTGGCAGGTGCTCTCTTCCTACGACAGCATGTACAACACGCCCAATACTTTCTCCTGGTATATGGCCGGCAAGGTCTTTAAGTGGATTGAGAACTTAGGCGGCGTCAAGGCTCTGGAGGAACGCAATATCCGGAAGTCGACGCTGCTTTATGACTATATCGACAGCACCGACTTCTACTGCTGCCCCATCGAGAGAAAGGATCGCTCCCGCGTTAACTGCGTCTTTACCTTAAAGGACGAGAGCCTCAACGCGGAGTTTTTAGAGAGGGCGAAGCGTCAGCATCTTATCGGCCTTAAAGGACATAAGGTGTTAGGCGGTATGCGTGCGAGTATCTATAACGCCATGTCAGTCGAAGGCGTTGAGGTCCTCGTCGATTTCCTGCGCTGCTTTGAAATCGATCACCGCGCCTAAAGCGCCCCTTCTGTCTCAGTAAAGCGCCCTTAAGGGCGCTTTACGTCTTCCCATAAGTGGAGCCAGTTCTTGCAAAGAGCCATTAAATCAAAGCTCTTAGCGGTCTTCGGGGGATTTTTCTTACCACTCTTATACCGGAGTCACAAAGCTAAGTCTCTTCTGTATCTATACTGGTAAAGTACCTTGAGTTTGACAGTTTCTGGCTGAATTTTCTTAAAAACTGAGTCTAAGTCTCTCTGTCTGGAAATATTTGTTTTCCCACCTGAAACACCATGAACCTGTACTGCAGCCCCGAAGGCACCCTGAAACCGCCCTCACAGCCCGGCACAGACACCGGCATAGACGAGTGGAAACAGAACGACGGCAATCAGATGGCGACCGTCATTATCGATCCTGATGATGGCAGGATCCTGTGGATCCGGAAGACTGGGAAGAAGGACGCCGTAAGGTCGTTCATGGACGCCGTGGGCGACGGGTGATGAAGAACCTCCGAAGACTGGCCAGTGACATGGATGCAGATACATGAATGCAGATTTTGCCTCAGCTTTCCATGGGCGCTGCCACGGCATCAGAGTGATTTACGACCTCTTCCATTTGATCAGGAAAATGAATGAAAAGGTAATTTCAGCTGTGCGGAGCGACGGGCAGAACCGCCTTATTGTCTGGGGCCGCAAAGACGAGGCCGCCAGGCTCAGGCGCAACAAGTACATCCTGACCTCACTGCGAGAGCCCCTGCAGGAAAAGGACGCCAAAAATGCCGTAGCCATCGCTGAGGGCAAAGAAGATCTGACTCTGGCCAGGCGGGGCTCCTACATTGTGGAGTCTCTCAGGACGCAGTACACGCCGCGCACCAGTCACGAGGAGACCTGTAAACCGCTCATCGCCGGGAACCGGATGCTGACCGCCTGCGACGTCCTCAAAGAGACCGTCTCCGACGCCTGCAATGCACGGAGCGTGTACGAAATGAGGTCTTCTCTTCAAGAAGGTCATCAATTACAAACAGTTCAGGGACAAGCATTCTGAGTATTTTGGCATACTGATCAAAAACAACCCCCGAGGGATCGTGGCTTATGCTGCCAATCACATCACATCGGGCAAATGCGAAGGTATTGTTAACCTGATCAAGACCATTCGCCGCGCCGGCTGCGGCGTCGCGGATGTGGACTGCTTTTTCCTAAGATTAATTGATGCCACTAACCGTAATATAATTAGAGGGGTATCTTAAATCTAGCTATTTTTCAGCAAGACCCAAATTTTTAAGTTATAATCACTTCATAAGAAACGGGTCAGTCATCGGTGATATGTAACAGAGGACCCGATCCCCGACCGATGCAGTACCCTCTCCTCTGTATGTCTACCCCTCCCTTAAAGATCACTCTATGCAATATGCTATTTTGATTGATGCAGGTTTTTTAAAGCACAAGTTAGGTTCGGCAAAACGCCCTATGACTATAGAACAAATCAGGGATTTAATTAATGATTTAAAAAATCATCCTGAATTAAAAGAGCATAGATTGCATCGCATTTATTATTATGATGCCTTACCTTTTTTGGGCAAAAATAAGAAGCCCCTATCTGCCGAAATAACTGACTTTTCAAAGACAGATACCGTTGAACGTCAAGAACAACTTTTAGCAAGTGTAAAGAAAGAGCCATTTTTTGCTGTGCGTTTAGGTGAGCTTTCATTTGAGGGGTGGCAAATTAAGCCTAAATTATTAAAAACCTCTGCCTCGCAGATAACGGTAACTTCAGATGATATGCGCCCCAAGATTTCACAAAAAGGGGTAGATATGCGCATAGGCATGGATATGGCCGCTCTTGTACTCAAGCATATTGCTCAAATTTTGGTATTAGTTACGGGAGACAGCGATTTTGTGCCGGCAATGAAATTTGCCAGGAGAGAAGGATCCGCTGTATACATGGTTCCTTTAGGACATCCGATTAAAGAAATCGTTAAAGAACATTGTGATTTAATTTTTGAAGACATTATGCCTAAAAAACTAATCCCGGATACATGTAAGGAAAGGTAAAGAACCACACTGAAAGTAGAATATCTAATGCCTGCTAAGACCTCTCCGTCCTGTTGTTAAATACGAATATTAACCTGACTGGGTAATTTCACCGGGTTTCATGCCCGGCAGGTTCAGGAACAGTTCGTCGCGGCGCAGATCCCCGGTAGTGATTTTACTGACGGGCTTATCGTAGCGCCCCGTGCTGCGATCGGTAAAGCTGATCACGTCAATGTAGTCATACCACGTGAGGATTTCCTGCAGCGACTTACTGGCAA
>DVOQ01000033.1 GCA_018713485.1 Candidatus Avisuccinivibrio pullicola | reverse complement strand
GCAGAAATCTGCGATCCTGCGCATAAGCTTTCTCTGAAACTGCTCTGCTGTGGCACACGTGGAATTGAGATTGTGAAAATCAAGATGCAGCACGGGGTAGTTCCCGTGATCCTGCCATGTCTTCCCGATGGAGAGCCCCTTAAAGTACGAGTCGTGCCCGTCATAGGGCTCCACGCCGTGCAGGAAGAGCTCCTCCACGGTAGAGAGCAGCGTACTCTTGCCGAAGCGGCGGGGTCGCGTCAGGATACGCGGCTGATTGTCAAGCGCGAGTTTATAGACAAAGCCGGTCTTATCGACGTAGCGCAGACCCCGCTCCCTGAGAAAACCGAAACCGGCATTGGCAATGGGCAGTCTGCTCCTGAGCTCATCAAAATTCAGCATTACGCCACCTCCGCTCACCTGATAACACCCCGTGGAAAGCCCAGTGTCATCACACTTTCCTCTGAGAGCATTATAACGGATCATCATCCCGGGGCAGGTACGCAGCGTCCGGTAAAGAGGAGATAGTTTACGATCAGCTCTGGAAAACCGGCCGCGGGTTAAAGAAAGCTCAGTAAATTATCCTCCTCCCTGACTTAGAAGGACGCCCCCTTAAGCTTAAGGTCTGCGCCTGAAAAAGGCCCGCGGCTTACTTCCGTTCCGCTCGGGGCGGGACGGAAAGGCTTAAGAGAGCTTTGCGGCACCTGCAGGTTTAATGAGGGGCGAGCTTGAAAGCATGACCCCGAGATTGCAGGAGGCGGCACGTGCGGCCTCGACCATGGCGATGGCCATGGCCTCATTGCCGGCCGCGCCGTGGGACTTAATGACAATGCCCTTGACGCCTAAAAGGAGCGAGCCGTTGTACTGCCACGGGATGAGCCAGTCGGGGTGAGAGAAGCGCGAGAAGAAGCGCTTCACTCCCGAGACCGAGGTGTAGATCCCCGCCACGCCCTCGGCGGCCTTGAGGGCGATATTGCCGGTAAAGCCATCGGTGACGATGATGTCGGCATCCCCCGAGAAGATGCGGTTGGGCTCAATAAAGCCCATAAAGTTAAGGCGCGGATCGGAGCCGATAAGATCGCGGGCCTTACGGATCACCTCAGGTCCCTTGCCCTGCTCGGTGCCAATGTTGAGAAGGGCAAGGCGCGGCGAGGAAATCTCGATGACGTACTCCGAGGCCGCAGCACCGAGGCGGGCAAAGCCGTAGAGATCGGAAGCCGTGGCGGTGGCGTTGGCGCCTAAATCAAGCATCATGGCAAAGCGCCCGGGGCCTACCGGCATCCTTGCGCATAAGGCCGGACGCACGTGTCCCGTGATCCCGAGGATATGGCGGGAGAGCGCGACTAAGGGGCCGGTACCGCCGCCTGAAATCATGGCGTGGGCGCGGCCGTCCTTCACGGCCTGTAAGGCCTGGGCCATCGCCGAGCGGCTGTGATATTTGAGAACGCGGCGCGGCTCCTCATCCTGGGGAATGGCCTGCGGGGCTAACACGAAATCGTAGCGCTCCGCGTCGGCACGGCTCTTGATGAGCGCCTCCTGCAGGGAGGAAGGTCCGTAGATGATGAGCTTTAAGGCCGGATACATGGCAAAGGCAAAGCGCACGGCGCCGACAATGCCTTCGCTGCCGCGATCGCCTCCCGTGCCGTCGAGGGCCACGGTAATGGGTTCGGAGTTCTTTAAAAACATGGGGCTCTAAATACGTAAGAGGGCGTCATGCCTTCGCAGGACGCCCCTTCAGTTCGCTATCAACTTAAAGAACCGTAGTTCACGTGCGTGAGATTACCTGTCCTTCTTGACATCGACCACCTTGACACCGCGGTAGTAGCCATCGGGAGTCATGTGGTGACGGATGTGGGTCTCGCCCGAAGTAGCGTCAACGCTTAAAGCGCGGGCGGTTAAGGCGTCGTGGGTACGGCGCTTGTCACGGCGTGAACGGGATTGATGGTTCTGAGGAACGGCCATTTTAGTCTCCTGAAATTAACACAACTTGCGGAGATGCGACTAAACCCCGCTTGTAAATCACTTTGGCAGCTGCCTGCCTAACAACCGCGCCATTATAATGAGCCATGGGGGCGATTTCAAGCCTCTTTTAAGCCCCCGCGCATAAAAATTGCGGGGGCCTGATGAAGCGTCCTCCTAAAGGCCGCGCGCTCCCAGGTAAAAAGCCCGTTATGCCTTACCCTGCTCCGCACTTTCAGGGGAACTTTCCCCTGCGCTCTCCTCTCCCTCGCCCTGAGCGCTTAAAGCCGCCTTAAGGCCTGAGAGCGCCGCAAAGGGATGCGGCGCCTCCTCAATCTCCCCAAAGGACCAGTCAGAGCCCTGCAGCTCACATTCGGCCTCATCGGTGTGCTCGGGGATTAAGGGCAGCTCCAGAATGAGGCAGTCCTCCAGATAGGCGATGACATCTAAAGTGCCGTCGGGATTTAACTCGATGAGATCGAGCTTTTCGTCGATGCGCAGGCTTCTTGCCTTTTCCTTATCGGGCGTTGAGGAAAAGACGGACTCCAGGGTAAGCGTGAAGGGCTTAAAGCAGCGCTGACAGATAACGCTCACCTCCATGCTCACGCGCCCCTCGATGACGGAAAGTCCCTGTAAATCGCGCTTAAAGGCAACCTCTAAAGAGGCGTCCGAGAGGAGGCTCTCGCAGCTTTTAGCAAGACGCGTGAAGAGTTCCTTCGGAACCTTCACCGTGTAATGCGCCCCGCTTTCGACTAATTTATTAAAGGGAAGAGAGCCACTTAACACAAATGCCGTCTCGCTCATTACTTACTACCTCACGAAAATCAAATGCGCTAACATAGTAGCATGCCTATTCTCAATAAGGAGTGTTCCATGCACTTACGTACCGCGCTCACCTGCCTTAAAGTCCTCTCCCTGACGGCCCTTGCAGGCCTCCCCCTCTGTGGCGCAGAGGCCTACGAGAGCCGCACCGCCTATGAGACCGAGCATTTTGCCATTTACGAGGTGATTTTAGAGGAGCACGAATCATGGGACGCGGAATTAGCCCTGACCTTAAGCCATGACTTTAAGGGCCAGAGCGCCCTGGAGCGGCGCTATCAGACCACGACCGCGATTTTCCCCCATGGCTCTAAGGGGCTTAGGGGCACGGTAGGCGAGAAGATGCTAGGCACCCTCACCTACGCCGCCTACGGTCAGAAAAACGGTGAAATCGCCTTTGACCGTACCGCCAACACCGCCTCTAAGGCAGGTCTTTACCTGAGCTTTGACATGCTCACCGCCTTCGTGGATAACAAGGCCTTAAATAACCTTATCCCCGAATTAGCCGCCCTGCCCTTAGTGGTCAAGGGGATCCCCGTGACCCTAAGCGGCCACGACTACGCTAACGCGCGCTACGTGACCGCCGCCACTAAGGCTCTCCTCCTTGACACCAGGGTAATTGACTCCGCCTACTATCCCCTGGAGCGTCTGGACGGGCTTAACGAAAAGTGCACGGTGGATCTGCTCTTTATCATCGACCGTCTCATCCCCGGAATCCCGCTCTTTATCTCCGCCCACGGCACGCTCAACGGCATCGACTGCGCAGAGGAGGAGAGCCTCTCCGGTGAGATGAGCGCGGAGGCTCAATAAGCAGCAAGGCTCAGGGGCACCGTCTTTTGCCGGTACCCTTTTCTCAGTGCTGCATACAGGGGCAGGGACAGTGGCAGTGGCGCAGATAGAGCCCGAGATCGGTGGCCCGCGGAATAAGCAGGTTGGGCTTTAACAGCGCCATGGCCCGTCCCGACCACACTCCCGTCTCCACGGCGCAGGAGACATTGTGGGCGCGCTGATACATGACGATGTCCATACCCGCATCCCCGACCCCTAAAATCTGATGCGCAGGCAGGCTAAGACGCCTCGCCATGGTCTCCATCATCGCCGTATGGGGCTTTGAAGGTACTTCATCGCCGGCGCAGAAGGCATCGCAGTAATCGCCCAGTACCGTGCTCTGCAGGGTACGGGTGACGCCCGGGGTGGATTTTCCCGAGGCATAGCCTATCTTATAGCCGCGCTCGTGCAGGGTCTTTAAGAGCATTTCCACGTCCGCAAAGAGACGGGGCGTGTAATAACGGTCATGCTCGTTGAAGATGGCGCGGTAAGTGGCGGTCACGGCCTCGTAATCGCCCTTAAAGGATTCGGGGAGAATGGAGCGCAGGCCTTCGTTCAGGCGCATGCCGATCATGCCCGTGATCACCTCCTCGGAGGGAACGGGAATACTGTGGGCCGCGAAGGCCTCGCGCGTACAGCCCACGATCTGCCCGATACTGTCGGTTAAGGTGCCGTCGATATCAAAGACCACGGCCCTGATCTGACAGCGAAAAGGCCAGAAACGGTCCGTGTCGGTAAGTTCCCTGGAGCCTGAGACAAAGTCGGTGACGGAAGACAGCTCTATCATGCCTCATTCCCCTTCAGACGCAGGGCTGCCACCGCGGCCTCTAACTCAGGCGGCAGCGGCGCCTCGATCTTTAAGAGCTCCCCGCTTTCGGGATCGACGAAGGTGATGCGGAAAGCGTGCAGGAACATGCGTTTTAACCCCAGGGATCGCAGGCGGGCGTTAAAGGCCTTATCGCCGTATTTCTCATCCCCGCCCACGGGATGCTGAGCCCACGCGCAGTGCACGCGGATCTGATGGGTTCGCCCCGTATGTGGCATGGCGGCAAGCAAGGTGGCGTCATCGAGAGTCTCGACGATGTCAAAACCGGTGGCGGCCGGCGCGCCTTCTTTGAAATTGACCATCACCATGCGCTCACCCGATTTAAGCTCGTTGCGCACCAGTGGCGCCTCGATGAGCTTCTGCTTTCTGTTCCAGCTCCCCGGCACCAGGGTCAGATAGCGCTTTTTGACCACGCGGCCGCGGAACTGCTCGTGCAGATTGCGCAGCGCACTGCGGCGCTTGGCGATGATAATGGCCCCCGAGGTTTCGCGATCAAGGCGGTGCGCGAGCTCAAGGAAGGGCAGTTCGGGGCGCAAGGCGCGCAGGGCCTCGATCAGGCCGAACTCAATGCCCGAGCCGCCGTGGGCGGCCAGGCCCGCCGGCTTGTCGATGACGATGAGGGCGTCATTTTCAAAGAGAATGCGGTTTTTGAGATCCTGCACTAAATGCAGGTTAGAGGAAGGTACCGTCACCTTCCCCGCGCTCACCTTCACGGGCGGGATGCGGATGACATCCCCGGCCTTAAGCTTGTAGGAAGGATCGACACGGCCCTTATTAACGCGAACCTCTCCGCGGCGCAGGATGCGGTAGAGAAGCGAGCGCGGCACCCCCTTTAAGGTGCGGGCCAGATAGTTATCGAGGCGCTGTCCCTCGTCATTGTCGGTGGCGGTCTTAAAGGTCACGGCCTGATTCAGGATCACGCCCTCCTCACCTGCCGTCTTCGCGTTCCCCGGCATATTCAGTTACTCTCTTTACTCTCATTGCGGTTTAAGCCGCCTTCGCAGAAGAGCTTAAAAGGCAGCATGAAGCGCAGGGCCACCTGCGTGATGGGACCTACGATCAGCGCCCCGATAACGGTACCCTCGCGAATGCCCACGATCTCGGTAAAGCCCGAGCACACGAGGCTCATGATGGCCGCCGTGCCCACGAGGAAGAGATCGTAGATGAACTTCAGGGAACCCAGGCGTTTCTGCAGGCGCGTGGCTAACTGACGGACAAAGGCGTCACAGGGGAGCATCGCCACCGAGGCCGTAGCCTGCAGGGCGATATTCACTGCGATGAGCACCGAGCCGATGAACAGGATCGTGAGGGCCATGGCGTAATTGACTATGACGAGGGAGTCCGTGATCCACAGCCAGACGTCGAGCATCACGCCAAAGAGGATCATGGCGGGGATCTGCAGCAGAAAATTGCCAAGCTCCCTGTGGCGCTGTTCGCCTGTCAGGATAAAGAACTGACTTACGAACATGGTGAGATTAAAGAGAATGTTAACCGTCCCCATGGTAATGGGGAAATAGACCGAGGTCACGTAGCTGAAGCAGGCCACGGAATTGACGCCCAGCAAAGAGCGCGTCACCAGGGTCACTCCAAAGGAGCCGATAACCATGGCCAGCATGAAGACCGTATAGCGGCGGGCAAGTTCTGACTTATGCATAGGTGCTCCACCCGTCCCTTAAGGACGGGCGTTAGTGAGAATTACGCACCAAAGTGATCAATGGCCGCGGCGATGCGGGAAAGGGAGCGCTCCCTGCCCACGAGCACCAGGGTATCCCCGATCCCGGGAGAGGTGGCCGTACCGGTCAGGGCAATGCGCAGGGGCTGTCCCACCTTGCCCATGCCTAACTCCATGGAGGCGGCCAGCTCCTCAAGGGCCTTATCGAGAGCGGCGGCGTTAAAGTCAGGCAGCTTCTCAATTACCGCGTAGGCGGCCTTAAGCACGTCCACACTGCCTTCCTTCATCCACTTCCTAACGCCCTTTTCATCGTAGCTGTCAAAGTCCTCAAAGAGATAGCGCACCTTCTGGGCCATCTCCTTTAAGGTATGCGTGCGCTCGGCGTACTGCGCGACGATAAGCTCCGGCCCCGGACCTTTGGTGAGATCGTAGCCTTCCCTCTCTAAATGCCAGGCAAGCTCCCTGCCGACCACGTCGCGGGGCAGGGTCTTCATATAGTAGGCGTTAAGCCAGTCTAACTTCGAGGTATTGAAGGAAGAGGCGCTTCTGGAGATCGCATCGAGGGTAAAGAGCTCAATCATCTCCTCGCGCGAGAAGATCTCCTGATCGCCGTGGGAGAAACCCAGGCGCAGCAGATAGTTGACGAGAGCCTCAGGCAGATAGCCGTCCTCGCGGTACTGCATCACGCTCACCGCGCCGTGGCGCTTGGACAGCTTGGTGCCGTCATCGCCTAAAATCATCGCCACGTGGCAGAACACGGGCACGGGGGCGCCGAGGGCATGATAGAGATTGATCTGCTTGGGCGTATTGTTCACGTGATCGTCGCCGCGGATGACGTGGGTAATGCCCATGTCATAATCATCGACCACCACGCAGAAATTGTAGGTGGGAGTACCGTCCGAGCGCTGAATGATCCAGTCATCTAACTGCGCGTTCTGAAACTCGATATGCCCCTTGACCATGTCATCAAAGGCCACCACGCCCTCGGTGGGGTTCTTAAAGCGCACCACGTAGGGCTCATCGGGGGAGTGCTCCTCCTGACTGTCACGGCAGTGACCGTCGTAGCGGGGGATCTCTCCCTTAGCCATCTGCAAGGCGCGCACCTTCTCGAGGCGCTCCTTGGAGCAATAGCACTTGTAGGCCTTGCCTTCCCTTAAAAGCTGCTCAATGACCTCGCGGTAGCGGTCAAAACGCTTCGTCTGATAATAGGGGCCCTCATCCCAGGTAAGCTCGAGCCACTGCATGGACTCTAAAATGGCATCAATGGCAGGCTGCGTGGAGCGTTCGCGATCGGTATCCTCAATGCGCAGCACAAACTGTCCGCCGCAATGACGGGCATACAGCCAAGAAAAAAGTGCGGTACGGGCACCGCCCACGTGCAGAAATCCCGTCGGGGACGGGGCAAAGCGGGTTTTGACCATTGACGTGTCCTTTTATAGACCAAAACGTAAGTTACAAAGAGCCCTCGCGAGGGGCACAGATCAAACGCGCATTGTAACACTTGCGCCGCATTTACGTAAGTATGGAAAAAGGAGAAGCCGGGGACCACAGGTTCCGCGGCGGGGCTGCCCTTTACAGAAAAAGCAAGGTTTTCCCCGGGGGCTGACTCACAGGGGGATTTCACGCAGGAGCCGTCCCCTTAAATTGAGGCTGTGTCTTTGTGCTCCGGGTTTAGGTTAATCCTCAGCCTCAGGAGGACTGGCGTAAAAGAACGCCCGCCCCCTGAGGCAGCAGGATCCGGACAGATCTCCTGCTCCTTTATGCCGCGTCAGGCCTCAGCCTTACGTCTGGCCTTATGATTGGCCTCCCGGAGCCTGCACAGGCGCTGCGTCAGCGCGTCGTAATGCTCCCTGATGGCAAGGTCCGGCCACGGCTCTGCCTGCGTGCTTTTCAGGAAAAGGGCCTGAATGAACTCGTAAAGGGAGCGCTGCAGCTTAAGATAGGCGCGCACCCGCCCGCAAAGTTCCGGGTCTGCGTTTAAAGGACTCTCCCCTGAAAAAGCCTCCTCCCCTGCCTGCTGCAGGGCTCCCTCAAGGGCGTAAAGTGAGGTCAGAACGGGCTGCACCGCACGGCCCGCTCCGTGAGTAAGACGCGAGAGCAGCTCGAGATTATCCGCCCCCTGAGAAAGCTCCAGCCACAGCTCGGTATTGGCCAGCGCACTCAGTTTCAGCTCTGCAAGGCGCGCTTCGGGATAATCATCCTCAAGACGCCGCCCTTCCGCGTAGATCTCAAAACCGAGATTATCGAACACGAGGCGTTTTACGAGCACCTCCCTTTCCATGCGCTGCCTTAACTTTTCCATCACGCCGGAAATAAGCGCCTGTAAGGGAGGGCCCGGCATAAAGGCGAATTCATTAAAGGCATGGAAATTAAGGCGGTGCAGGACGCGGGCTAACATGCCCTCTTCCAGGTTGAGAAACTCCACGTCCGAGAGGATACGTTCGGCGGTGCAGCTTAACATGGCAAACACATCCCAGGTATCGAGGAGATAGTAACGGCAGGCGCGTCTTTTCTCAGGCGGGAACTCAGAGCTTAACTGCTTACGGATCTCCTCTTCGCGTGAAGAGGCAATCTGTTCCCGCCCGGCGCTCCGTCCCACGCCCAGAAAGGTCGAGACGGAACTGAGCTTAGGGCGCTCCACGCCCGGGATAAGCCCGCCGTAAAGGGTTTCACGGCGCAGCTCCTCAATGACGCGCCGCTCGTCCTCACTCAGATCCGCAATGGCCAGGGAACGGGCGGCAAAGACCTTGCACACCGCCCTTTTCACTAAGGGAAAATCACTAAGTAAGAGCGCCTCCGTACCTGAAGAGGCTGTCCCCTTAAGCTTTACGGAGAGTTTTTTTAAAAGCTCAAGGAGCGTATCCCGAAGCGCCCGCAACTCCCCGTCAGGGGACATCTCAGGGGCCGCATCGTCCGCGACGAGCCCCTCAAGGCTTACATCCCCGTCCGGGGGAACCGGTCTGCGCTGCTCTGAGATAAAGGCAGCGGCCTCTTTAGAAGGCGGGGGTATTCCCTCCTTCGCTGCGCTTAAGGGCAGGCGAGCGCCGCCTGATGATGTTAATCTGCTGTTGTCTTCAGACACTGTCAGATCATGGGGTGTGAGAACCATAATTCACTCCTGTGATGATTCCACTGACCCAATGCAACACTTTTTCACTCTAGCACCGCCTCTCCCCGCTCCCCGCGCTCCCTGAGTGCGCTCCGTCACAGAATATACAGACAAAAACCCCTTTTCTGTACTAAGTCCTCCGAAGAGCGGGTAAGGCTCCCCGTCCCTCAAAACACGTCGCCTGCGGCCTGATTTGTGACATAATGGGCGGTCATTTAGCTTGAGGAGAGCCCATGAGCGCACAGCTTACCTTCACTTTGGCGCGGCGTTTTCTGTCAGGCCGCACGGGAGGCCGTTTCGCCCCCGCGGTGGCCCTCATCGCCACGCTGGGGATCACGGTGGGGATCGCCGCGCTCATCGTGGTAAGTTCCGTCATGGCCGGCCTTGAAGGGCAGTTACAGCGCGTGGTCTTAAGCACCACCCCCCATGTCACGGTAACTCTCCCCGGGGAAGAGGATAAAGAGCACCTCGTTGCGGCCCTTAGCGGGGTGGACAATGTGGCCGCCCTCTGTCCCTCCGTATCCGGCGAGGTCCTCATTCAGAGCGAGGACGGTCTTTATCCCGTGATCCTCGAAGGCTTAGACACGGACAGGGCCACCCTGCTCCATCCCGCAGAGGGGGGCCTTAAGCTGCCGCCCGTGCCCCCCGAAGGCAGCTATGCCCTCTCTTTAAGCGCCGCGCTCTTTGAGAGCCTCAATCTCACTTTCAGCTCCCGCGTACGCGTCATCGCCACGCGCAACGCCCGCTACACGGCCTTAGGTCTCACCCCCACCACCCGTCTCTTCACGGTCACCGACTATCTGAAACAGACCGCCTCCGCGGGTTCTGCCCGCGCCCTTACGGCCTATGAGGACGCGCGCCGTCTGCTCCGTCTCAGGGCAGGAGCGCAGACCTTCCGCCTCTTTTTAAACGATCCGGCCGCCTTAAGCTCCACCACGGAGGTTTTAGACCGTCTTAAGCTTAGCTATCACACGTGGCAGGAAGAGGAAGGCGAGTTCTTTGAGGCCGTGGGCATGGAGCGTCTGGCCATGGGCGTGATGCTCTTTTTAATCGTCATGGTGGCCGCCTTTAACCTCCTCTCCTCGCTGACCATGATGGTCAGCTCCCGCTTAAAGGAAATCGCCATTTTAAAGACCCTCGGGCTAAGTGACGGGGCGGTGCGCACCCTCTTTTTTACCATGGGCGGCGCTCTTTCTGCAGGCGGCATTCTCTTAGGTACCGCGGCAGGCTGCCTTCTGTCCCTTAACGCTCAGGGCTTACTCAGCCTTTTAGGCCTCAACCTTACCGGCGGGGCGCCGCTTCCCGTAAAGCTCGATCCCCTCTCCATCTCCCTCGTGGGCCTGATTTCCCTTTCCCTGAGTCTTATCTGCGTGGCCGTCCCCGCCTTTAAGGCCAGTTCCGTCGCCGCCGCGCACTGCCTGGAGCACAGCGCATGAGTTCCTTACTTTGCGTAAATGAACTTTACTACACCTACCGCGAAGGCAAGGTGTCCACCCCCGTCCTTAAAGGCGTGAATCTTGAGGTCAGCGCCGGGGAGCTCACTGCCGTCATCGGCAAGTCCGGCTCGGGCAAGAGCACCCTGCTGCACGTCATCGCCACGCTCGACCGGCCCGACTCAGGCTCCGTCTTATTTGACGGCACCGAGCTTACCGCCCTTTCGTCCCCGAAACAGGCGCGCTTTCGCAACCGCTCTTTAGGCTTTGTCTATCAGTTCCATCACCTCTTAAACGATTTAAGCGCCCTTGAAAACGTGGCCCTGCCCCTTAGCATCGGCAACGTGAAACAGACCGAGGCGCTAAACCGCGCCCGCGCCTATCTGAAGAAGGTGGGTCTTGAAGGTAAGGAGACGGCCCTGCCTCCCGAGCTCTCGGGCGGTGAAAGACAGCGCGTGGCCATCGCCCGCGCCCTCGTGCATCACCCGCGCCTCATCCTCGCCGACGAGCCCACCGGCAATCTCGACGCGGACAATTCCGAGCGTATCCTCTCCCTGTTTCTTGATTTGGTGCGCTCCGAGGGCAGTGCCGTCATCATGGTGACCCACGATCTCGCCCTCGCCCGCCGCGCCGACAGTGTGTACCGCATGGTACGGGGCAAGGTAGAACGCGATGCTTAGCCTCACTTTAGCTATCCGCTTTCTGCGCGGCCGGCATAAGGCGGTGCTCTCAGGCTTCATGTCCCTGGCCTCCACCGTGGGGATTGCCTTAGGCGTCACGGCCCTTATCGTCGGCCTCTCGGCCATGAACGGCTTTGAGCGCGAGTTAAAGGAGCGCGTCCTCTCGGTGATCCCCGAGGTGCGTCTCACGGCCTCCCGGGGTTATTTTCAGGACGCAGACAGGGCCGCCGCGTTCCTGCGTCACAAGGAGCATATTGAAGGCGTGGCCCCCGCCGCGGAGCTGCAGGTCATTCTCCACAACCGCCGCGATTTCGTCCCCGCGCTCTTAAACGGCCTGAGCGCAGAATCAGGCACGGTCATCAATCTGGAGCGCTTTTTAAGCGTGCCCTTAAGCGCCCTTACCGCAGGTGAGATCACGGATGATGCTCCGGATCTCCCCCCGCTTATCGTGGGCGCGGGCATTGCCAGGCGTCTTAACGTTACGGTGGGCGACACGCTGCAGGTGCTCTGTTTAAAGAAAGGCGGGGATCAGCTTGCCTCCGCCCTGAAGGGGCTTAACGGGCAGAGCTTTAGGGTCGTGGGCCTTCTGGAGTTAGGCGGTCAGCTAGATTCCGTCACCGCCCTGACCTCGCTGCCGGCTGCCCTGACGCTCTCCGGCCTCAAGGGCCCCAACGTCCTGCACGTCAGGAGCGATGATCCCCTCAGCGCGCTGCCCCTGGTCTATGCCGCTCTTGACGGTTTTCCCGAGCCTGTCTCCCTTAGTTCCTGGCTTAATTCCGAGGGCAAGCTCTACCGCGACATACAGATGATCCGCTCGGTGATGTACCTTGCCATGCTCATGGTCATGGCGGTGGCCTCCTTTAATATCGTGGGCACGCTCTTTATGCAGGTAGCAGAAAGACGCGAGGAAATCGCCATCCTGCGCACCATGGGCATGAGCCGTCTGCGTATCGTCTCCCTCTTTACCCTCGTGGGGCTTTTAAAGGGCGCGCAGGGCACGCTTGTGGGCGTCATTTCAGGCACGCTCCTTGCCCTCAATCTCACCCCCCTGACACACGCCCTGGAGGCTCTCACCGGAGCGGAGCTTTTAAACGCGCGCATTTACTTTATCAACTTTATCCCCAGTGAAGTGCGCCTTGCGGATATCCTCATCATCGCCCTCACCGCCCTTGTCATGTCCGCCCTCGCCGCTCTCGCCCCCGCTCTCCGGGCCGCGGCTCTGCGCCCTGCCGCCATTCTGAACGGCTGACACCGCTTACTTAGGTTATGCCCTTCCGGATACACAAAAGGTCCCCCGGGGGACCTTTTGTCACAGCGCGGATCCTGAGCCTACTTTTTCATGTAGTGATTGCCGCGGAGAATTCCCAGCACACCCGAGCGTACCGTCTCCAGCACGTCCGTCACGCCGCTCATAGCGGTGATGAAATTATCCACCTCCTCCGAGGAGCCCGAGAACTCCACGGTATAGAGCTCCTGGGTGACGTCGATGATGCGGGCGTTGAAGATCTGGCACAGAGAGCGCACTTCCTCACGCAGATTGCGGTTGGGGGTGGGCATCTTCATTAAGACGAGCTCGCGCTCCAGCCCTCCGCCGTCCCCGTAGAGATCGGAGACGCGCAGTACGTCCACGAGCTTGTGCAGCTGCTTGGTGATCTGCTCGGCCTCTTCCTTGTCCCCGAGAGTGAGGATGGTGCAGCGCGAGAGCGTCGGATCCTCGGTGGGAGCGACGGTCAGGCTTTCAATATTGTAACCGCGCTGTGAGAACAGCCCCACCACCCGCGATAAGGCACCGGCCTCGTTTTCAATCAGAATGGAAATGACGTGTCTCATTGCGCATCCTCCTCGCTTAAGATCATATCCTCCATCGATCCGCCCACCTTCTGCATGGGGAAGACCTTGGCATCCGTATCCACGATGACGTCCACGATGACGAGATCGTCCTTTAAGGAGAGCGCCTTCTCCACCGTCTCGTTAAGAAGCGCGGGATCGCTGACCTTAAAGGCCTTGTGCCCGAAGGCGTCGGCTAATTTCTCAAAGTCAGGGTTGAAGGTGAGATCGGTCTGGCTGTAACGGTGATGATAGAAGAGCGACTGCCACTGACGGACCATGCCTAAGGTATGGTTGTCGAGGATGAAGATCTTCACGGGAATGTGATACTGCTTGCAGGTGGACAGCTCCTGCATGTTCATCTGGAAGGAACCGTCACCCGTGAAGCACACCACGGTCGCCTCGGGGAAGGCCACCTTCGCTCCCACCGCGGCGGGGAAGCCAAAGCCCATGGTTCCCAGTCCCCCCGAGGTAATGAACTGACGGGGACGGTCGCACTTATAGAACTGTGCGGCAAACATCTGATGCTGACCTACGTCGGTGGTCACGATAGCCTGCCCCTGCGTGGCCTTATACACCGCCTCAATCACCTGCTGCGGCTTGATGACGGACGGGGACTTCTCGTAGTGCAGCGAATCGCGGGCGCGGTAGCCTTCAATGACCTGCCACCATGCCTCCAGCGCGGGATTTACGGTGTAGCCGGCCTCGGCGACGGCCTCGTTCAACTGACCTAACACCGCCTTGCAGTCACCCACGATGGGCAGATCGGCGTGCACGCACTTGGAGATGGAGGCCGGATCGACGTCAATATGCACGATCTTCGCGTCAGGGCAGAACTTTTTGGCGTTATTGGTCACGCGATCGTCAAAGCGCACCGCCACGGCGATGACGAGATCGGAATGATGCATCGCCTCGTTGGCCTCATAGGTGCCATGCATGCCCACCATGCCTAAATTGAGCGGATCGTGCCCTGGGAAACCCGACAGTCCCATTAAGGTCGAGGTCACGGGTAACTTAAAGGTATGCGCCAGCTTTAAGAGCTCCTCAGAGGCATTGCCCTGTACCACGCCGCCGCCGTAAATGAGCACGGGGCGCTGCGCCTCGGCAATCAGCTTCGCGGCGCGCTTGACCTGTCCCTTATGTCCGTAAACGGTGGGATTATAGGAGCGCAGCTTAATGTCAGGGTTCTCGGGGTATTCGACTAGCACCGAGGGGGTCTGACAGTTCTTGGGGATATCCACCACCACGGGTCCCTTACGTCCCGTATTGGCGATATAGAAAGCCTTGCGGATATTGATGGGCACGTCCTCGGGCTTTTTGCACAGGAAGCTGTGCTTGCACACGGGGCGCGTAATGCCCACCGTGTCCACTTCCTGGAAAGCGTCCGAGCCGATTAAATGCGTGGAAACCTGACCGGTGATCACCACGAGCGGGATGGAGTCGCCGTAAGCCGTGGCGATGGCCGTCACCGTGTTGGTAGCCCCGGGGCCCGAGGTCACGATGGCGCAGCCCACCTTACCCGAGGCACGCGCGTAACCGTCGGCCATATGCACCGCGCCCTGCTCGTGACGGGCCAGGTGATGGACAAGCTTAGGGGAATTTAAAATTTCATCGTAAATGTCGATGACAGTCGCCCCGGGATAGCCAAAGAGATCTGTCACGCCAAGATCTTCAAGAGTGCGCACTACCATCTGTGCGCCATTGAGCATTGTCATAAAGCACCTTTTTACCTTAGGTCCCCTGCCGCGTTCCGGCCCGGAGACACCTGCGAAAACAGTTCCTTACCGGTAAGTAAGCTAACTGCCCTGTCTTAAGTCATGCAGGCTTAAGCTTAACCGTGAGGCGCGTGCATGGCTGACATGCGCAGAACACCCCGCGAGAAACCCGATTATATGCCGGGCTCTCCTAAATGGCATTTCTGCCCCAAAAGAATCGTTTTATGCTTCAAAAAAGTGCATCAGGCCGGCCGTCCTGCCCGCAGCCCCGGCTTACGGAGCCCGTTTCTCTCCCTTAACCGGGTTATACTTAGCCTCAGGATACAGTTTTAAGGAGTCTCTCATGCGCAAGTTCTTCCTGCCCCTGCTTCCCGCCCTCGCCCTGACGGCCTGCTCCTCTGCCCCCTCCTACGAGGACGGCACCTACCGCGCCCGCAGTTTTGCCGACTCTCACGGCGCCCGCGCCGAGGTCACGATGACCGTCCTGCAGGGCCGTTTTCAGGACGTCGTCTATGTCACGCGCCAGAGCGACGGTAAGTTAAAAGATGAAACCTACGGCATGGGGCTCGATAAGGAAGGAGAAAGCGTCCTCTACGAGTCCGCGCAGCGCGCCGTAAAAGCCATGCCTCTCTACCGTCAGCAGTTTCTTGACAGCCAGTCCCTCGAAGGCGTGGACGCCATAAGCGGTGCCACCACCTCCTATGAGCAGTTTAAGGACGCTCTGCAAAAGTGCCTTGACAAAGCACGCCGCTAAGATGCCCCGGAACTTTTAGCGTCCTTTTTAAGTCACAGTAAGGCCCCGCGTGGGGGCCTTAAATCAGGTGTACCGTGAAAAAAGCCCTTCTCTCCCTCGCCCTCAGTGCCCTTCTTTCCCTGCCCGCGCTGCCCGTCTGCGCCGATGATATCTATCTTCCCCAGTTAGGCACGGCCGGATCCTTAGGTCTCAGCGTACAGCGCGAGGAGCAGCTGGGGGATCTTTTCATGCGCCATGCCCGCGGTTCCCTGCCGCTTATCAATGATCCCGTCATGGAGGAGTATTTAAACTCCGTAGGCCAGAAACTCATCCTGCACGCCGATAACGTTTATTTCCCCTTTGAGTTTTTCCTCGTCAACGACGTCACCTTAAACGCCGCGGCCTTTTTAGGCGGCAAGGTGCAGGTCAACGCGGGGCTTTTCATCTACTCGCAGACCGAGGATGAGTTCGCCTCGGTGCTCGCCCACGAAATCACCCACGTCACGCAGCGCCATTTAGCCCGCTATATTGAGTCGCAGAGCCTTAAGAACAACGTCACTTTAGCCTCCATGATAGGCTCCGTCGTCATGGCCATCATCAATCCCGCCATCGGCATGGCCGCCGCCAACGTCTCCATGGGCTCGGCGCTGCAGTCCTCAATTAACTTCACGCGCGATAACGAATATGAGGCCGACCGCATCGGTATCTACCTGCTCTACCGCGCCGGTTTCAATCCCGAGGGCATGGTGGACATGTTCCGCAGCCTCCTGTCCCTGCAGGGCAACTTAAATCCCGCCTTCGTGATGCTCATCGATCACCCCCTCTCCGAGATCCGCGTCGCCGAGGCGCAGAACCGCATTCTCGCCCTGCCCCGCCGCGACAATTCGCGCAATCCTGATTTCTTCATGGCCAAGGCCCGCGCCGACGTGCGCTACTCAAGGCAGAAAGCCTCCGATCTGCTTCCCGTCCTCAACACCACGCCCCCCGTGAAGGATCCCGTCTATATCCATTACGCTAAAGCCCTTACCTACTATGAGCTGGGAGACACGGCCAGGGCCCGGGAGGAGCTCTCCGCCTTAGGCGACAGTCTTCAGAACAACGGCTTTGTCCTTGATCTGAAAACCGATCTTGACCTCAGGGACGGTAACGCAGGGGCGGCCATCACGAGGCTCACGCGTGCCTTAAAGCGCACCCCGCGCTCTCTGACCATCGTCGCCAACCTCGCCAACGCCTACCTAAGCTCCGGTAAGTACTCAGACGCCATTAAGGTGCTGCGCGACTATCACAGAAGGAACGAGCCCGGTCTCACTTCCCTCTCCTTACTTACCGATGCCTATGAAAAGAACCGTCAGCGCTGCGAGGCCCTGCAGACCCGCGGCGATTTCCTCGCTCTCAAGGCCGCCTACCCGGGGGCCATCGGCGCTTTTAACGAGGCTCTGCAGATCTGCCGCGACGACATGACGCGCGAGAAAATCAAGGCCCGCGTCGTGCAGATAAGCGAGCAGCGCAGCGATGACGAGGCCATCATGCACGGCAGGTAGTTCATTTAAGACCGTCCAGGCCCTGAACGCACCCTTTTAACAGGCAGAAGCCGCCCGTGACAGGCGTAGATCTGCAAAAAGTCCTGAAGTCCCGATCGGGCAGGGTACGAAGACATCACGGCCTTAAGCTCACCTCAAAGAAAGCTCTTAAAGGCAGCTTGCCTTGCGCGCCTGTGAGCATCAGCCCCGGCTTTAAAAGCCTTAGTCAAAGTACCGCCAGTTACAGTCCGGCAGATGCGGGGATCTTAGTCATCAGGAAAAAAAGGAACATTAATGTGGCAGGCGTTTCGGGCCTGCCACGCACTATATGGGAGAAACGTGCGGGCATTGGGTCCCGCCACGCCCCGGAAGCCATTGCTGATTTCCGGTATCCCTGCGCCCCTGAAGCGCGGGACGCAGAGAATGGATTAGATGCTCTTCACTGCACCTGCCGCGGGACACGGAGTCTCCGGTATGCCCCGCGGCAGGTACAGTGGCCGGAGTGCGGCCACTGAGGTCTGGGAGAACGTGAAAATCACGTGCACGACTGAGTCTCACCCTCTCCCTGAGAGCCCCCGCGTGAGCAGGGGCTCAGGGTTTTTCTGATTCAGCTCTGTGGCTGAGTCAGATTAGAAGGTGAAGCGGGCATTGGCACCCACGCCGAACTCGTCGGTGTTGTCAGAGCCGGTGTAGTTGACGCCCAGACCGAACTGGAAGGCGTCCTTCTGCACCTGGACTCCCACGGTGGCACCGTAGGTGACATCGTCGATGAACTCGGAGGTGAGGTCAGTGGTCATGTCCACGCCGTTGAAGCGCACGTCGGAGTCGACTTCATCATCCCCGGTGTTGAGGGTGACGGTGAGGTCGAGGGCGGGCTTCACGTTCCAGCCCGAGGCGGAGGCAATCTCGGTTGAGAAGGTCACGCCCGCGGGAATGGAGAACACGGAGATGCTGTCCACGTCCGAGGAGGCGATGTCGGAGACGGTGTAGTCATCGATGTCAATGGAGGTGTAGCGCATGCCAAGATGCGGGGCCACCTTCACCATGTCGAGGTCGAAGTCGTACTTCGCGGTTAAGCCTGCGGAGAGGACATCGGCATCCATGGAGGCGGAGACCTTGCCGGCAGCGGCGGTGTTGGCGTCGA
>DVOQ01000032.1 GCA_018713485.1 Candidatus Avisuccinivibrio pullicola | reverse complement strand
CTAATGCCGCGTAATTCCCGCGGCCTGCGCCCCTGGACGTAAGCAGCCGGTACAGCACTTTTTGATGTACATTACACTGGGGAATTCAGGAACGGGCCTTTTGCTCCGTCCTTATGGGGCATTGCAGACATGCCCGTAAGCGCTCTGAAGCGGAGGTTTACTCAAGTGAGGCACCGGACTTACGCAACCCCGTACCTAAGTGCGCAGGCAGTGTATGGAATCTGCCGGAGGTGAGGGCAGAGGCAAAGAAAATCCGCCCCATGAGGGACGGATCGCGGTTCTTTAAGGAAAAGGTCTAGGCCTTCTCTAAGAGGGCTTCGTGAATGCGCGTGAGCGCCGGAACGGCCATGTCCTCGCTGACGAGGAAGCAGAGATTGTGGTTGGAGGCTCCGTAGCAGATCATGCGCACGGCAAAATCCCCGATGGCGTCAAAGGCGCGGGTGGTGGTGCCGGGAGTGCGCGACATCTCGTTACCGATAATGGCGACCAGGGAGAGGGAGCTTTCCACCTTGACGTGGCAGAACTCGCGCAGCTCATTTAGCATGTCTTCGGAGAGGTGGCTTAAGCCTGAGGTCTGCGATCCGGCATCGACGGTGACGGCGATGGACACCTCGGAGGTGGAGACCAGATCGACGCTCTGACGGTACTTGGCGAAAATACCGAAGACGCGGGCCAGGAAGCCCGAGGCTCCTACCATCTTGGGGGAGGCGAGCACGATGAGGGTCTGATTACGGCGCAGGGCGACAGCGCGGAAGGGCGGACGGCTCTGCGTGGTGGGACGGACCCAGGTACCGCCCTTTTCAGGCTCACGCGAGGAACCCACGTACACGGGAATACCGCGGCGCACGGCGGGGACGAGAGTCGAGGGATGCAGGATCTTGGCCCCGAAAGTCGCCATTTCCGCAGCCTCGGAATAGGAGAGCTCGTCAATGGGCATGGCGTGCGGGACTAAACGCGGATCGGTGGTATAGACGCCGGGCACGTCCGTCCAGATGGAGATGGTCTTAGCCTCGCAGGCCTCACCTAAGAGGGAGGCGGTGTAGTCGGAACCGCCGCGGCCTAAGGTGGTGGTGCAGCCTTCGGAGTTGCTGCCGATAAAGCCCTGGGTGACGACGAGTTCCCCGCCCTCTAACAGCGGGCACAGTAACTCGCGGGCTTTGGCAGCGAGAACCTCGACCAGGGGATTGGCCTGACCGTAATTGGAATCGGTGCGCATCACCTGACGGACGTCAAAGACGCGGGCTTTAGCGCCTAAGACACGGAAGACCTCGACGATAAGATAGGAGGAGAGCAGCTCGCCGTGGCAGACGATGCGATCGGTGAGAGCGTCGGACCGGCCCATGGAGGCCTCGCGGGCCTGATCGGAGATCTCCTTTAAATGTTCTTCAAGATAGGCCACGCAGCGCTCGCGCTCGGAGGGCAGAATCTTATCAATTATCTGCATGTGAATGCGGCGCAGTTCACTGATCTTGGCCTCAATGCCGTCCCCGAAAAGGGCGCCGGAGGCTAATTCCACGAGCAGGTTGGTCACACCGGCACAGGCGCTGACCACCACGAGTCGGGTGTTGGGATTGGACAGCACGACGCGGGCCGAGGAAGACATGGCCTCAAAATCTTTTACCGAAGTGCCGCCGAATTTGGCGATATCTAATTCTTTCATGCAAAGAAACCTTCTGGTTTTGTGATGTAGGTCATGCTAACCCCCGTCTGCGCCCTGTGCAAGCTCTCCTTAGCAAAAGGGTGGTGAAAAGTGCCCCGCTGAAGTTTATGCACTTTTTAGGGGCAGTATTTAATGCGCTGCACATTTTTGGCTCCAGGCGCTAGCGCAGCAGACAGGCACCGGGGCGGGCCCCCACCTGGGCTACGTGATAGAAACGGGGCGGAGCGAGATGCCGATCGGGGGACGCCTGCATGGTTTCGGTAAAACCGAGAAGGGCGCAGCCGGGGCAGGCGGAGTAAAGCCCGGGGATGGGTCGGCCTGCGCCTGCGCTTAAGCGCAGGCTGTGACAGTCGGGACAGCGGGTAAAGAGGATACGGCCGTCAAGATAGGCGCTCAGAACGGTAACGAACTGCTCGAAATCCGGAAACAGGCGGAGCGTGTCGCTGCGGTTATAGCAGTCAAATAAGGGGGTGGAGAACAGGCGCTTTAGCAGGCGGTATACGCCGCTTGCAATAAAGAAATGCAGGCTTCCCGAGACGTGGCGGGTGAGCAGGGAGGGAAGGGTGAGATGCCAGTGCGTCAGCTCTGTAAGGAGGACGTAAAGCTCGCAGAGAATGGTAAGGATGATGACTTCCAGCGGAGATGCCTGTCCGGTGCGGTTGTAGGCGTGGCGCGTGTCCAGGGTGTGACGCGCTACCCTGCGGTTCACCAGGGGATCACTGCCGGTGAGGCGCAGATACTGTTTCTGACTGATGTGAACCTGGCGAAAGCGCAGGAGCATTTCGGCTTTCGCCTCGGTAGAAGAGGTCAGCGTGAGCTCCAGTTTAAGACAGTGGACGACCGTGGCGTGCATAAGCAGGGTCATGAGCGGATGGGTATCGTAGCTCACGAGAGCTCTCAGGACGGAGGGGGCGCTGTTCAGGGTCTCTTCCAGGGAAAGGCGGGTGCGCCCGAGGTCAAGGCCGGCAAGGCGTGTTAAATAGATAAGGATGTCTTCATCACTTCCTCTCGTATAGAAACGCTGCAGATAGTCAGGCAGCGCGGGGGGATCTTTGAGCAGGCCCTGGGCGGAGCGCACTTCAAGGGCGAGAGCCTCAGGCAGGGTGTGCATAAAAAGCTTAAAGGTCTTAAGTACCACAGCGGCCTGAGATCTCCGTGCGTCTTCCCCGCTGTGACAGAGGGAGGGCGCGGAGGACGCAGTACAGCGCTCCCGTGCCTCAAGGGCTTCGGGATAGTCTTCAATAATGCAATGGGGCTGATAGAGGGCAGCGAGACAGTTCATGGCTAACCTTTTCCATATATACAGTCCTGCCATGGCGGGTAGGGGGCAGGTTAAATACTCATCTCGCAGGTGAGGATCAGGACCCTCACGGTCGTTTCATGGTAGCGCTTCAGACCGCCTGTGGCACAGTCCGGAGCAATTATTCTTAAAGAGCGTGAGATATCTCACAGTTATGCAGAATCGGGACGGGAAGGTTAGGCAAACGGTCACGGGCGTTCCCTGACGGCTGAAGAGGATGGCTCTCCTTAAGGCCCCGGAAGACAGGGACGCAGGGTTCAGAGCGGGAAGCTTGCCGGTGCCGGAGCTCTGAGGGCCGTGAGGAGTTCTTTTTCATAGCGGACGGTTTCTTCCGCCGTGAGCGTGAAATCCAGGGCGAAATCGGCTAGCGTCAGGGGCAGGCAGTCCTCTACGGTACTTTGCAGCACGTTCTCTAACAGAGCGGGACTTAAAGGCGGCAGAGCCCTTAGATCTAGATTGAGAAGCGGGTGAGCGTGGTTGAGGGTGCCGGTCTCGGCGGCTATTTCCACTTTAAAAGGGGTGACAAAGGCCTGAATGAGCTCTGGGCTAAAGCAGGGCGGCAGCGGTAAGGACAGTACCCTTGCCGTGATGGCGAGCATGTCGCGGATATAGTGGCTAAAGAAGATCCCGCCTGCAAGCGAGACCTGATGATCAAAGATGAGGCTCATGTAGGCAAGGTAGAAAGTGGGGATGAGCCTGCCTTCCCTCAGGGCTTTAGCCACGTTATGAGGATTAAGGAGCAGCGATCCGTAAGGACAGACGAGATGGCACTGTCCCTGTCCATCCCTTTTCAGGGAGAGCGGGGCGCATTTGCCATTATCACGGTGCAGGAAAAAGAGCACCGTGCCGTTTCCGGCGTAATGCTCTGATTGCTGATGCAGGACCTCAGGATGAGGTTGCGCTGCTGAGGAGCGTGCCCCGCTGAGTGCAGGCGGGAGCCGGTTCCCGTCAGAAGAGCTCATGCCCGGTGCTAAGGCTGCTTGAGAAGCATCAGCGGGGTCATGGGCAATGATCCGCTCCTGGGACCACAGATTGTCGTGACCTGCAAGACTCTTACAGAGGGTATAGATAAGCGAGGCATCGCTAAAGAGCCGGGCGCTGAAGGTGTCCCCGCGCAGCACATCCTCGGCAATGAGAGCTGAAGAGATCTTCTCGCAGTCCGTGAAATACAGCTCTGTATGGGGGCAGGCGCTTAAAAACCTCCCGTAGAGAGCGCTGTTGTCGCGGGCGCTCTGCCGGATAAAGCTCCCCGCTCCCTGATCCGCAGTCTCCTCAAGGCTTAGCTTTAAGAGCGTGGCCTTTTCCGTTAAGGTCAGATCTGAAGCGGGGACATCCTTTAAACGGCGCTGCACGCGCTCGAAACCGAGAGCCGGGAGGGCGCTCAGGAAGTGATTGTCCCATTTGCGTGCCATGAGCGCAAAACGGTGGCGGGCAAATCCGCGCAGCGGATCGCGCCTTCCTGAAAGAAAACCGCAGGGGGCGGTGGGATTTACCGGATAAAGAGTGGTACAGGTCAGCAGGGGCACGGGGCCAGCTTTCTCACGGGCGCTCACGGCGCTAAGCAGCAGGGAGCCTGCGATAAGCTCGGGGTGGTTTTCAAAGCCGGCGTGATTGGCGCAGAAAAAATAGCGTTGCCGGCACAGACTGTCTTTAAGCTCCGTAAGCTCCGCCTCAGGGTACGTGTTCTTAATCTCCCTGAGCAGGACCTCGCAAAAGCGCGGTGAGGGCTGAGTGCCTTCATGAAAGAAACGGGCATAGAGTTTCCCGAGACTCTGGTGAGCGAAATCTCTGAGATAGATCTTAAGGTGCTCCGGACAGGACTTAAACAGGAGATGAAGGCTTTCCCTGAGATCCCCGGCGCTGTCCTTACCGGTAAGCGCCGGCCGTATCTCAGCGTCAGGAGCGGCCCCTCCCTCAGGGAAAAGGGCGCTGCTGGCGTCTTTTACAGGCTCGGGATGGTCAGACACCATGGCGGGTACCTGTGCTTAAGCTCTGCACGCCAAGGAAGAGGAGGGCCAGCGTCCCTACCACTGCGCCTAACACGAGGAAGGACTGAAGTCCCCCCGCCGTCATGATAAGCGCGATGGAGAGCGGACCTATGATCTGACCTACGCGCAGCACGATATCAAGGAGCTTCACGGCCGTCTCCTCGCCTACCTCCTCCGCTCCCTCAAAGGAGGAGATGAGCGTGGGCTGACCGCCTTCGTTGACGGAGGCGGAGAAACCCAGCAGGCACAAAGCCACCATGGCGGCGAAAATAAAATTGGGCAGCGTGAAGGCGAGGGGCACGAGGGCCGAGGCGCACAGCGCAATCCCCAAAAGCAGGTACTTGCGCGAGAGCTTATCCAGGAGCCTGCCCATTAAGGGGGTCAGGAAGATCACCGCCAGCGTGTAGACGAAATTGAGCTGTCCCACCGTGGAGGCACCCAGTCCGTGATCGGCCACCGTGACGGGCAGGAAGAAATTGAAAAAACCGATACCGATGGCACTGTAGGGAATGACCTGACAGAAAAGCAGCGTGAGTACCTGAGGCTTTCTTAAGAACTTAAAGATCTTCCGGTAATCAAGGCGCGGAGCGGCGGAGACATGGTTATCCGTCTCCTTACGCTGCGGTGTCAGGCGGTGGCGCATCAGATAATAAGTCAGGGCGCAGACGAGGATAAAAAGGCCGCAGGAGGAGATAAAAACCTCGCGCTGACCTACCTTGTCCGCTATCAGGCCTCCTGCGGCCACGCCGCAGAGCACGCCTGAAAAGAGCCCGGCAAAGAGTCCGGCCATGCCGCGGCCGCGGTTATGACTGTCAGTTACGTCAATGATGTAGAGCTGAAAACTCAATATCAGCACGCTGTAAGCAAGTCCATAGAGAAAACGGCCGATAAGGAAGCTCACGGCGTTAAAGGCAAGGTAGCTTATCAGCGTCGCTAATACCATGAGAGCCAGACCACGGGGCAGGAGCTCTTTCCATGTTCCCAGGCGGCGGCCTAAAAGGAGCAGCAGCACCGAGGCGACACACATCGCTACCATTTCGGTAGTGACGGCCAGAGCTCGTACCACGTCCCCGGAGAAAAAGCTGAGATCGGAGGTGAAGCGTCCCATGTAAACGGGCACGATACTTACGGGAAGATAGATGGCGACGACGATGAGAAAGCCTAAGGGACGCATGAGCCCCGGCTCAAAGGGTACTTTGGACTTGCCTGAGCTGATACGCCTTAACTCATAGTCAAGCAGGGAGGAGAGCTCGTAGGCTAAGATCACGGAAATGATGAGCAGCGTGCCTAACTTTAGGGCAAGGTCCACGATCACCGAGGGATCGATGGCGGCGGTAAGGGCTAATTTTCCTAAGAGTTCATCTCCAAAGCTTAAGGGCAGGGTGGCCCTCCCCGGAGAGGGATCGCCCCACAGCACCGTGCCGTCAGGGGCGGTAAGGCTTAAGGCGCGGATAAAGGGCATACGCTCCCTGACCGCGTTTAAATGCTCTTCTACTCCCGCGATATCCTCAATAGCGATGCCAAGGCGTGACACGGCGTCAAAGTCGCGGCCTATGGAAAGCAGCGCCATCTGCTCAAGGCCCTTGGTGTAATCCTTCGTGAGAGCGTTAAGCTGCGGGGTGAAAAGGGCCAGGGTTAACAGCTGCGAGAGCACGAAAGGCAGCAGAAAATTTTTAAGGCGCGAAAAGCCCGCCTGCCGCTTCGTTCCCTGCAGCTTTGCGGCCTTTTTTTCCGTCCTCAGGAAAATAAACACGAAAAGCGCCATGGAAGCCAGCAGTGAGGCGCCAAAGGTGAGGTAGAAACTGAGGCCAGGCGCTAAATGCGTCGCGGCGTAATCAGGATCCGGACTAAGCGAGCCCACCACATAGCCCGATCCCCTGCCGTCAGCCCCGTAAAAGGCGGCCGCGACATAGGGCTTTCCTTCAAGCTCGAAATGTCCCGTCGCCAGGGAGGCTAAGGAGAGCTCATTAAATCCCGTCACGCTCTCTCCCACCGTGACAGTACCGCGCCGGTCGACAGCGAAGACGTCCGAGGAATGGCTTAACTCCTTTAAGGCGGCGATCTCCTTGGGAGCCTGAGTGTAATTTTGCAGCTCGCGCCCCAGGGTAGTGATGGCGTTGATGCGGCTGGCCGTCGAGCTGACGTTAAGCTCTATCATGGAGGAGAGATTCTGCGCCCTGTAATCGTAGTAGGCCGAGTGGATGAGGGCGATAAAAAAGATCTGGGAGAGAAGGAAAACGCTCTGTGAGGCAATCAGGCGCGGGTTTAAAAGGGAAAGAATTTTGTTCATGCTGCTTCTTACGCAACGTGCTGCTCATAAAATAACAGACTGGGATTACTGATGTTATTATACTGATAAAAAGTACTGAATGAGCGCTAATAGCAAAAGCTTAGTGTAGTTTCCAGATTTGGGTATTGAACACGTATATTAATTCATGAATAAAATATTTTTAAGCAGCGTCTTATTAGCTTCAGGCCTGCTCCTCAATGTCACCGGTGCTGCCGCCGACCCTTCTCTGCCGGATCAGTGTCAGGGCAGGACGCTTAAGGTGGCGACTTTTCAGGCCGGCTCCTACGTTGACTTTCAGAAGGTGTTCCGTCAGACCGCCCGTGCCCTGCAGCAGGCCGGGCTCATTAAGGCAGAAGGCAGCCCCCTCAATGCGGATTATAAGGTGGATGCAGAGGGTGCCTATGCTGCCCTCGTTAAAAGCTCCCGGGGTGGCTGCGTCGAGTTCGTTGAAAACGGTTTTTATGACGGCAAATGGGTAGCCTCAGACATTGATCGCAAGGAGCGGGATTTAAAGGCGCGGATCCGCGATACTGACGATATCAGTATGGTGTGGGCCCTGGGTACTATCGCCGGCCAGAGATTCGCCGACAGTTCCTTAGGGATCCCCGTTTTAGTCATGACCACCACCGACGCGGAAAACTCGGGGATAATAGGACGGGGCGAGTTTTCCGACCGTCCGAATATTCACGTGCAGAAAGAGGTGGATCGCTACGCCTCGGAGCTGCGCATGTTCTACAACGTGTTCCGCTTCTTTAATTTAGGCGTTATCCTGGATGACGATCCGGAAAATCTCGCCGGTCAGGCGTGGCCTGCCATCGAGAGGCTTTCAGAGGAGCTGGGCTTTGACGTGACCGCCTGCCGCGGACCCGTCATTGACGAAGACCTGTCTAAGGCACAGACGGCCTTTACGCAATGTGTAAGGGAGTTAGCTGCCAATGAGGACGTGGACGCCGTCTATCTGCCCGTGGGCAATGGTGCCTCACCTGACGGTCTCTATGCACAGATCAAGCCGCTTATCGATCGCAAGATCCCCACCTTTTCGCAAAGCGGCGAGAACGAGGTGCGCATGGGAGCTCTCATGGCCCTCTCGACCTCGGATTTCGTGGATTCGGGCAATTTTGAGGCGTATGTCATAGCCGAGATCCTGAAGGGCAAAAAGCCCGAGGAGATCTCGCAGTACTATTATGCGCCTTTAAGTCTCTGTCTTAACCTGGAGACCGCCCGCCGCATCGGCTGGAAACCCGACTTTGAGATGCTCATCGCCGTCGACAGCGTCTTTCAGGACATCGCCACGGGGAAATAGGCAGGACGGGCCTGCCCCTCAGGATGGCATGAACTACCTACGCACTTACGTGCGAGGTTTCGTGAAGACGGTGCCTCACTTTTAGTAAGCACCCATTACCGGGCACTTACGGGCATGTCCACAATGCCCCCGTCAGGTCGGAGCAAAAAAGCCCGTTCCTGAATTCTTAGAGAGGATTGTACATGATCAAAATGTGCGACACCCGCCGCTTTCATCCCCGGGCTCACGCAAGGGGAATTACGCGGCATTAGTTAAAGGCGGTGCCTTGCGGTTCTGAAAATTGATCTGTATCGCGCTTTGCGTATCTCGCCCTGAGGGGACGTCATTCCCTCACTCGGGCCTTGCTATACTTAAAAAGTCAGGGGGAGCTTAGGTTTACCCCGTAACTACACTGTGTATATGAAGAAGGAGTGATGCAGATGAACGCTGTGCTGGATGCCATCAAGGCCCGTCGTGCCATTAGAAAATTCCGCCCTGACATGGTGGAAAAGGAAAAGATCGACGCCGTGATTGAGGCCGGTCTCTACGCTGCCAGCGGTAAAGGTACCCAGTCTCCCATTATTATCGCCGTGACGGATAAGGATTTCCGTGACCGTCTTTCCGTGGTTAACCGCGACATCGGCGGCTGGGACGCTCCCTTCGATCCTTTCTACGGCGCTCCCGTGGTCTTATGCGTGGTGGTAAGCGAGGAGTTCCGTACCCGTGTCTATGACGGTTCCATGTGTATCGGCAATATGATGCTGGCCGCTTCGTCCTTAGGTTTAGGTTCGTGCTGGATCCACCGTGCCCGTGAAACCCTGCACACCAGAATCGGTCAGGAAATGCTGCAGAAGGCGGGGCTTCCTGCCGAAGAAGGCCATTACGAGGGTATCGGTTTCTGTATCTTAGGTTATCCCGAGGGGGAGCCTCCTGTGGCCGCGCCCCGCCGCGAGGGCCGCGTGCGCTATATCGCCTAAGGAGCTGATGTTAATCATTTTACGTGAGGACGGCTCCCTGCGGGGGGGCCGTGGTGTTTCTGTGCTCTGCAGAGGGGCTACGGATCACGATACTCTCCGGCGGAATCGCCGGCTTCACCTTTTTCGATAAAAGACAGAAAGTTCCTCTTCTTTAGCAGCATAGGATGTTGCAGAAAAGCGGTACTTAGGTCAGGGCTTAAAAAACATTCTCTTCAGAAGAGTTCACAAAAGGATCGGAGCTCACTCTTAATCTGATGCTGCGCGTGTGTTTTAGTCTGTCGCGCACCGTGAAACGGTAAAAGCCTTCTGTGATTCCCTCAAGCTCGAAGAGCCCGCTCTCTGAGCGGGCTATGATGCGGCCCTTATAGATAAGCTCAAAGGGCGGAGCGGTGCCCGTTACTTCCATGGCAAGGTTTCCCGATGGCAGATAGAGCGTCTCGTCATGTAAGGGATAGAGAAAACGCAGCTCGTTATCTTCCAGTGTTTCAAGCAGGCTTACATCCACGGTGGAGTTAAGTTTTTTTAAAGCCTCAGGAGGTGTCGCGCTCAGGGCTCCCGTGGAAGGCAGTCCCGGGGCCTGAAGGCCCGGCACGCTCTCTAAGGCCTGAGCAAAGAGCGGAGCGGCTTTCTGATAGGCGGGGACGGGGGCCATCGGTCTGCTGTCCCGTCTGCCCATCCAGAGCACGGCGCTTAATGGACCCTGATTGCCCGCGACGAGGAGATCGGTAAAGCGGTGAGCCGTCCCGGTTTTATAGGAAAGCTCCCTGAGATCTCCAAAGCCCTGCGGACGGGGCACTGCTTTGAGAATTTCATAGACGGCGCGCGCTGAGGAGGGGGTAAAAAGACGCAGGGGAGGAGGGTTCTCACTTAAGGGCGAAAGCTTTACGCTGTGGGAGGAGATCTGAGGACGATCGGCATAGCAGCGTTCTAAACGCCGATTCGTGCAGAAGAGCGCGGGGGCAGGTAACAGTCCGTCATTTAAGGGATTTAAGGCCGTGTAGAGCTCGGTGAGAGCGTAGGGAGTTACTCCCACGCCACCGAGGATGACGGGCAGGGAAGGGGCTGCTCCCCGAGGCAGGATAAGACGTCTCCCGCCGCTGTTCAGGAGACTTACGAAACGTGCAGGGCGCACCGCCTTTAAAGTTTCGAGGGCGGGAAGATTTAGGGAGAGGATGAGCGCGTCACGCACCGTGATCTCCCCGCGTTCCTTATTATCGTAATTGCGCGGCGTATAGCCGGTGGCGCTTAAGGCGCGGTCTGACAGCACGGTGAGGGGATGGAGGAGCTTTAAGTCAAAGGCCTGCGCGTAAAGGAAGGGCTTTAATGCCGAACCAGGACTTCTCAGAGCATGGGTGAGATCCTCTTCTACATGGTCATGAGCGGATCCCACGTAGGCTATAACCTGATGGGTGCGGTTATCCACGGCGATAAAGGCCAGGGAGATTGCGGGATCATCAGCTGCAAGCTGTACCCTGATCTTCTCAAGACGCGCCATGAGAGGCTCTGAGAGGGGCGCGTAAAACTCGCGCTCCTTAAGACCGGCCGCGCGGGCTAGCTTAAAGACTCTTTGCCCGAGGTGCGGGGCGGGCGCGTTAAGAGGCTTTAGGCGGGCAGGCAGGGGAGACAGACGCGCCTCCGTAAGTACCGTGCGCTTCACGAGCCCCACGGAGAAGGCCCTCTCCAATACCTTGGTTCTTAAGCGAAAGGCGCGCTCACGGTTCTGTTCCAGATCGGGGCGCACTCTTTCCGGCGAGCGGGGCAGAGCTACCAGTAAGGCGGCTTCGGCGGGACTGAGGTGTGAGGGCTCATGCCCGAAATAGCGCAGCGCCCCGGCGCGTACGCCGTGCAGATAGCCTCCCATGGGGGCGATGGTGAGATAGAGGCGCAAAATTCCCGTACGTCCGAGGCGCGAGGTGAGGGACAGTGCCGTCACGGCTTCGCGGAGCTTGGATTTAAGGGTACGCGCGCCGGGATTTAACATGCGCGCCACCTGCATGGCGAGCGTGCTGCCCCCTGAGACTACTTCGCCTGCGCGCAGATTAGAGCCAAGAGCGCGGATTAGAGCGAGTCCATCTACGCCGGGGTGACTGTAAAAGCGCTCATCCTCCACGGCAATCAGGGTTTTAAGATAGAGGAGAGCCACGTCTTCAGGTGCGGTATAGAGCTTTAGGCGCGTGTCAGGGGCATTCTCCGAGGCAAGATAGTGACCGTCAGGGCTCAGCAGCAGAGGCGAACGCTCCTCATAGAAAGCAAGGTTTAGGGGCAGGTAAGCTGCAATGAGAACATAGAGGGCAAGCAGCGTAAAGGAGAGGACGCTTAAAAATGCGGTAAGGCCACAGAGGGCGTGTGAGAGCGGAGAGTGCGCTGCGTGTGGGGTGTCAGGCCTATTAAACATCAGGGCTCCCGGATCTTAGTGAGGCGTTAGGTTACCCATCAGGCCCTTTCAGGGAAGACGGGTCATAAGCTGCCCGAGGGTGGCCTTTCTCAGATCGGGGCCAAAAATATCGGCTAACTGCGCTAAAAAGACCTCGGCGGCGGCCACCGCGTCGGCGAAGGCGTTGTGGGCGACATAGGGCGGCAGCAGACGGCGTTCGCGGATCCGCGAGAGGCTTAAATCCGAGGTGCGTCCCGAGAAAGTGCTGAGTGAGCGCTCTATAAAGAGCGTGTCCACGGTGATCAGGGGTAAAAAGGTATCCTGAGGCAGGTTAAGGGTCTTTATAAGAAAACTCTTTTCGATGGTGGCGGCGTGAGCGATGAGGATTTTCCCCGCGAGGGCCTTAACGAGCTCTTCCATGGCGGTATAGGGATCGTCCCCGTGCGCCAGGGTTTCAGCCGTGATGTGATGAATGACGGCGGTAGACTCCGAATGCAGTTTCTGAGGATCGGCTTTTAAGTAGCGGTGAAAGCCCTTTTCAAAGAGGATCTCCAGGTTAGAGAGCTCTACCCCGCCCATGGAGATGACGCTTTCCTGAGTGACGTCAAGGCCCGTGGTTTCAAAGTCTAGGGAGAGAAAGGACAGTGCGGTTAAAGGCGTGGCGGCATCAGGCAGCGCCTGCTCGTAGATAGCCCTGAGGGCCGCGGGTTCCTCTTTCCTTTCCAGCAGCGCCCGGCGCTTTTTTTCAAGGCGGGTAAGCTTATCGTCAAAGGGCCACATCAGAAAGTCCCCCGGAAACGGAAGGCCATGCCCTCCTGGGCTTTGGAGAGAATGCGGAAGGCGTCGCGCAGGTGATTGCGCTCAAACTGCGTCAGGCGGCCGGGTTCGAGATGATTGCCAGCCGTTTCACCTGCCTCCAGAGCCTCTTTCTGATGTTCAAGGCGCACGTGCGTTATAAAGAGGTAGGCTTCGGTAAGCTCACGCTTTAAGGCCGGATCAAGAAGTCCCCGCGCGCTGGCCTCCTCAAGGCGGTCTAACGTGTCATAAGCCTCGGAACCGGAGCTTAAGGCGTAGACGCGGGCCATTTCCATGACGATATTCACGCCCTGTTTTTTAATGTTAAAGGAAGACCGGTTCTGCCCGTCGCGCGTCAGCACGAACTGCCGGAACATGCCCAGAGGCGGGCTTACCGAAAGCGCCGCTCCGGCAAGGAGCGAGAGGAAACGGCGGTTCTCTCCCGCCTCCTTTAAAAAGAGGCGTCTTAAGCGCGTGGTGAGATAGGGATCGCCTGCGATATGGCGCAAATCGAGGAAGACTGACATGTCAAGTAAGGTCTTGTCGTCGATCTCACGGATCCAGGTGCGGTAATAGTTTTCCCACGTCTCTATGCTCTGACACCAGCGCGGAGTGAGCGCCATGTAGTGCCCCTCACAGAGGGGATAGCCGCATTTATCGAGGTTGTTGCAGACAAAATCCGCCAGGGCCGTGAAATAGAGGCGCTCCGTAGCGTCGATATCGCGCCCGGTAATGATGGCATTGTCCTGATCGGAAAGTAACTGCATCTCAGAGCGTGCCTGACTGCCCGCCACCATGAAGGCATACGCGCAGGGCGGGGGCCCTAAGCGCGCTTCGGCCAGATTACAGAGGCGCTTGATGAAGCTGTCGGCAATGGCCGTCATGACCTGGGAGATTAAAGGCGGTTCCAGATTGAAATTACAGAGCGTGATGAAGATTTCCGTGCGCTTGTCCTTAAGCGCGATGAGGCTCTCCACATCAGGGGCTCTCGCGATCCGCTTGATAAGGTAGATGGCCTCAAGCTGCGAGTTCTGCAGAAGCATTTTGGGATCAATGGAACCATAGAGCTCCCCGTTTAAGGTTACGGGCAGATTTTTGATGTTGCGGGAGATCATGAGCTCAAAGGCCTCATAGAGAGGACGGTTGCCATCCACGGCGATGACATTGCGGCTCATCACTTCCGTGACGGGGGTAGTCACGGGCAGGGCGTTGGCCAGCGCCCGGTAAGTGAGATCGGATTTGGTCACGATGCCGACCGTCTCGGAGCCGTCCCTGACCACCGCCATGTCGCTCATGTGGCGGTGCATGCTCTGAGCGGTCTCCTGCAGGGTATTGGCGGGGGCGATCACGGTGACGTCGGCGCGGCAGAACTCCTTTACGGGTTTGATGAAAAACTGCGCTCCCGAGTTTTTTTGCAGGTAGGAGCGGCTGCCTTCCAGGCGCACGCCCTCATGGGAGTCAAAGAACTGCCTTAAAGAGGGATTTCTGTCCATGAGCAGGTGCAGCATTCCTCTGTCAATCAGATAGAGCAGGGTGTTTTCAAGGCAGTGCACGTAATAGCTGCTCTTGCCTGTCAGATCGAGCTGCGTAAAGCCGAAGAGATCGCCCACGGAGAGGCGGGCGCGCAGCGTCCCGTCCTCAAGGCGCTCCTCCACCGCCCCCGTGCGGATGAGGAAGATCCCGCGGTGCGTGAGTTCTTCGTCCCTGAGATCGGTGCCGCGGGCGTGATAGGAAATATGCACGCGCGCCGCGAGGGCGTCCTGCTCGAGGGTAGTGAGATAGGAAAAGGGATAGGTGTGGGCGATAAAGTCGTAGATATTAGGTAAAAGCGCCGGATCCATCATGGTTCTGTCCTCAGTCACAGCTCCATCATAGCGCAGCTTTGAGGTTTGCAAAAGTGCGCAGCGGTAAAGAAGCGGGGAGGAAGCCATAAGGGAGGTGCTCTCCGGGAGAGTCAGGGGCACGGCCCTGAAAAGAACGGGGTGGCCTCTGCCACCCCGTACCCTGAAAAGCTCAGGCTTTAGTCCTCATCGTCTAAGGAGACGTCGCTGTCGCGTCTGAAACGGCGCGGACGGGGCGGCTTTTCCGTCTCCTCGGAGGTGGTGACCACCACTCCGGCGGGCTCCTCGTCCTCACTTAGGCTCTCGCGGCGCGGGAAATCGGCCTCGTCGCGATCGTCAATCTCGTGACTTAAGATTTCATCGGCCTGCGAGGGAGTGCCGTAGGGACTCTCCACAGCATCGCTCTGAGCGTAGTTCTCCTCACGGGCGGGAGTATCGTCGTAGGGGGAGGCGCCATACACCCAGTGCTCCTCACTTTCGTTGAGGAGCATGTCGCGGGCAAAAGCCTCCTGCAGCTTACGCTCCTCGTTCTCGGAGGGAAGCTGTCCGTAGGGGGAGCTTTCCTCAGGACGCGGCTTTACCTGACGGGGCTTACGGTTCTGACGGGGCTTTCTGCCGTTGGCCTGGGCCTCGCGGGGCGCGCGCTCACGGGGCGCGCGGCGCTGACGTTTCGGCTTCTCGGAGGCGTAGGGGGTGTTTTCGGATCCCTCTGCGCTCTCCGCCTCCACGGCATCAATCACAGGGTCGTAAACGGCTACATCTTCCGTAAAGAGCTCTGCGCCTGCGGCTCTGTCCACCGTCGTCTCCGGAACGTCCGGGGCGCTTTCCTCGCTGTCGTTAAACGAGGTGCGCACATCGTCGTCGTAGGAGCCCACGGGATTTTGCGTGGAGAGCATGGCGGTATAGCTTAAATTGCGGGCTGCGCTGTAGCCTCCGGCACGTGCGGCCGTTTCAAGGCTGCCTGCCGCGTACTCACGCATTCTGACGCTGCCGCCGAAATCGGGCGCGAGGGAGGCAGGTTCACTGATCCCCTCGATCTCAGCTACGTTTCTGACGGAACTGAAGCCGCCGGCCTGAGATGAGTGCTCGTAGGGATTACCCTCTTCGGGGTTACGTCCCTGCGTCGTGCCTGCAAAGGACACGTTAAACTCCTCACCCTCGCCCATCGGAGCGGAGATGAACTCCACCTTGCGCGGCTTATATACCTCAGGTGCTCTGGGCGTAAAAAGCTCGGGATGACGGGCCTCATCCTCGCGGCGGGCCTCGGCCTGAGCGCGGGCAATGGAGCGCGGTGCCTCTCCCGTCAGCAGATTCTCATCGGGACCCTCCTCACGCGGCATCCGCGGACGGCGGGTACGGGCAGAGCGTTCCTCACCCATTTCCGAGCGGCGCGGCGGACGGCGGCGCGGGCTTACCTCTGTGCTGTCTGCGGCCGGGGTTTCGGTACGCGGCGTGCGGCTGCGGGCGGGACGTTCCTTGCGGTTCGTCTCGCGCACCGGTCTTTCGGCTCTTTCCTGAGTTTCGGCGCTTCTTTCGCTGCGCTCGTTTTTCTCAGCAAAGTCCTTTTTCTCGCTGCGCTCGTTTTTCTCGCGGCGGCGGCTGTCCTCGTAGCGCTCGGAATAACGGCCATTGCGGCGGTTATTCGGACGGCGCGAGGTGGGACGGCGTCCGTTACGGCCTGCGGACTTGCGCTCGCGTTCCCCTTCTTTCTTTTCCTCTTCCCCGGAGGCACCGCCCTTAAAGAAGGCCACGATACGGCTTAACAGCCCGCCCTTAACCTCCTTCTTCTTCGCGGGCTTTTTGGTCTCGCTTACCGGCGGGCGCGGGGCCATGGAGGTGATGATATCGGGATCGATGGCAGGTTCCGCAGCCCGCGCCGGCGTCAGATCGGATTTTTCGGCCTGGCTCCTGGCGATACTCTCCTGCATCTGCTTGCGGGCAAGGCGCGTGCGCTCTTCTAGCACCGAGGTCGAGGAATCGTAGAACCCGGGCTGGGAGCCGCCGATGAGGCGCTGCACTTCAAACTGCGGGGCCATCATGTGCTGATCGGGGATGATTGACACCTTGATGTGATGGCGTTTTTCAATATCGGCGACCTGGCGGCGCTTTTCGTTAAGGATGAAGGTCGCTACTTCAACCGGCGCCACGGCGAAAACATCGCCGGTGTTTTTATGGGCTTCTTCCTCGACTAAACGCAGTACCGAGAGGGCCAGTGACGAGGTGTCACGCACCGTGCCCTGTCCCTGGCACATGGGGCAGACATGCGCACTGGACTCCTCAAGGGAGGGGCGCAGACGCTGACGGGACATCTCTAAAAGACCGAAGCGGGAAATTCTCGAGAACTGAATGCGGGCTCTGTCCTGACGTACCGCCTCGCGCATGCGGTTTTCAATCTCGCGCTGATTCTTAAGCGGCGTCATGTCGATAAAGTCGATGACGATGAGACCGCCGATATCGCGCAGACGTAACTGACGGGCGATTTCCTCGGCCGCCTCGATATTGGTCTGCAGCGCCGTTTCTTCGATATCCCCGCCCTTGGTGGCGCGGGCCGAGTTGACGTCAATCGAGGTCAGGGCCTCGGTCGGATCAATCACGATGGCGCCGCCGGAGGGCAGACGCACTTCGCGCTGATAGGCCGACTCAATCTGGCTTTCAATCTGGAATTTGGAGAAGAGCGGAATGTCGCCGGTGTAGAGGCGCACGCGCTGCGTGAACTCGGGGCGCACCATCTCCACGTAGTGGCGGATCTGATCGTAGACGTGGCGGTCATCGACGAGGATTTCGCCGATATCGGGACGCAGATAGTCGCGGATGGCACGAAGGGCGATACTCGATTCCTGATGAATGAGGAAGGGAGCGGGACGGGCCGAGGCGGCGTTACGGATCATCTCCCACAGCTTGGTCAGGATGGAGAGATCCCAGGCTAATTCCTCGGAGCTCTTGCCCACGCCGGCCGTGCGCACGATAACGCCCATGCCGTGCGGAATGTTAATGCCTTCCAGGGCCGCCTTTAACTCGGCTCTTTCCTCACCCTCGATGCGGCGCGAAATGCCGCCGGCGCGCGGGTTATTGGGCATGAGCACGAGGTAGGAACCGGCAAGGGAGATATAGGTGGTTAAGGCCGCGCCCTTCTGGCCGCGCTCTTCCTTTTCAATCTGCACGATAACCTCCTGTCCCTCGCGGATGAGGTTTTTGAGGTTATTGTGATCGGAGAAGTTGGTTCCCTCGGGATAGTATTCGCGGGCGATTTCCTTAATGGGCAGGAAACCGTGACGCTCCATGCCGTAATCGACGAAAGCCGCCTCGAGACTGGGCTCGACACGCGTGATGCGTCCTTTGTAGATATTGGCTTTCTTATTGGCATGCTGGGGGGATTCGATGTCGAGATCGTAGAGTTTCTGACCGTCGACTAACGCCACGCGCACTTCTTCAAGCTCGGTGGCGTTGATGAGCATTCTTTTCACGGGAAAAGATTCCTTACATGAGGCCAGGCTAAAGTCACGCTCACAAAGACTCATGTCTTACGCCTTTACTGTATCAAGGCGTGTCATAAGGGGAGCCCCCTTACGGGGGTTCCTTTCCGGATCGTGTTACAGAGGATCCGCCTAAGCGTGGTTTAACCACGGCATTAAATAAACCTGCAGGGGAGTGACGCGCCGTGTCTTCTGAAAAGAGGGGGTCGCACCTCTGCCGCTAATCCGCAGTGCCTTTACCTTCCGTTGTATACACCGTGAAGGCCGCAGGAACCTGTCCTGCAAGGCTGTGACGGAAACAGAGCCTGGAGACATGATAGTGAGGTCTGCCGAGGTTCTGACTCCGTATTATGCGCTATCCTCACCCGTGAAACAAGAAAAGAGAGCGTAATTTTCGGTCTGATACAGGGAAATTCCCGGGTTTCAGGACGGGGCGCCCTTAAGCGTGTGTCAGCTTCAGGGGAGCTTTATTTAAGACAGGGGTACTTAGGAAAGATGAGACGCAGAACCCCGCACGGGCGGGGTTCTAAGGATATTGCGGCAGGGGATTTAGGCAGCCTTCTGCGCCTTAAGGCGCTCGGCCCTGCGGCAGGCGGCGGCCGTGAAGAGCACGTCCGAGGAGCTGTTTAAGGCCGTCTCGGTGGAGTCCTGCAGCACGCCGATAATAAAGCCGATACCCACCACCTGCATGGCGATGTCGTTGCCGATACCGAAGATAGAGCAGGCCAGGGGGATTAACATGAGCGAGCCGCCGGCCACGCCCGAGGCTCCGCAGGCGCAGAGCACCGAGGCCACGCACATGAGAAGGGCCGAGGCAAAGTCGGTCTCGATACCCATGGTATTCACCGCACCCATGGTGAGAATGACAATGGTCACGGCCGCGCCCGACATGTTGATGGTGCAGCCTAAGGGGATGGAGATGGTATAGGTGTCCTTGGGAAGATTAAGCTTCTCGCACAGCTCGAGGTTTACGGGCAGATTCGCTGCCGAGGAGCGGGTAAAGAAAGCAGTCACGGCCGAATTGGCAATAGTGGTGAACACGAGGGGATAGGGATTTTCACGCGTGGCCGTCCACACGATGAGCGGATTGATGATAAAGGCGATCCCCAGCATGGTGCCTAAAAGCACCGCGATGACGTGCACGTAGCTTAAAAGATTGCTAAAGCCGCCTTCGGCCGTGCATGAGGAGTACACGAGGCCCATCACGCCTAAGGGAGCGAAACGGATCACCATGCGCACCACCCCCGAGATACTCTGCGCTAAATCCTCGAGGACGCGCTTGGTGTTGTCATTGGCGGCGCGGAACATGAGACCAAGGCCGATGGCCCACAGCAGAATGGCGATGTAGTTGCCGTTCTCAAGGGCGGTAATGGGATTGTCAATGGCCTGATTGATGAAGTTTAAAAGCACCTCGTCAATGCCCTGGGGCGGGGTGACATCGCCTGCGGCCGCGGCTAACACGGGGAAGGAGGAGGGGAAGGCGTAGCTCATGGCGAGCGCGAAGGTCGCCGAGAGCAGCATCGACACGAAGTACAGCGTGATGATGGGCTTCATGTTAGTCTGCATGCCCTTGTGATGGCGCGCGATGGCCGCCGACACGAGGACGAACACGAGAATGGGGGCGACGGCCTTTAAGGCCTTCACGAACAGCGTGCCGAAGGTGGGAATGACCGACTTGTCACCGGGCATCACCACGGCGAGAATAATACCGATAATAAGGCCTATCACGATCTGCAGGATAAAGGGGATCTTATTGAGGGCCGTGGCTAGGGGGGCACGCGGATTGATGGGTTCTAACATGATGTTCCTTGTCCCAGGGTTAGTTCACAAATAAAACTGGCCCATTATAGTCAGACCGGCGCTAAAGAGCATCCCGCGGGACCGTTTTTGTGCGGCAGGTGGTAAAAATGCCGCCAGTGGACAGGTTCAATGCACCGTTTAAGTGCAAAAATGAACGGTCCAGGCAGATTTTAAAGCCGGGATCCGCCGCTTCCTTAATTTCTCCGGACCGTAAAAGCGCGGTGACCGGTCCTTTAAAGGCTCAACTGCAGCCTGATCTTCCTCACATTTTAGCGCTCTTTAGCTGACAGAAACGGCATCTTTGTCCCTAAAACCGCTCTGCACTGCTATAATTCAGCGTTTTCGTGTGCGTGTAACGCGTAAGGTTTGATTAACAAGAGGGCCCTCATGACCGATGCAGCTCCTAAGACGGGAGCGCTGACCCGCTTTTTAAACGGTGTGGAGCGCTTAGGCAACCGTCTTCCCCATATCACCATGCTCTTTATCTATGCTCTGATCATAGCCATGGTGTTCTCCTTCCTGCTTTCCTTTGTGGAATTTGACTATATTCATCCCAATACCGGAAAGCGCATTGAGATTGTCAATATTTTCCTTCCTGAAAATCTCGTCGCCTTTATCGTCTCCTCGGTAAAGAACTTCATGAACTTCCCGCCCCTGGGGATCACCATCGTCGTGACCCTGGGTATCGGGATCGCCGAGGGATCGGGCTTTATTCACGCCTGTCTGCGCAAGCTCCTTTCCATTACGCCGCGCAAAATCCTCACTCCCGCCGTGGTCTTCATCTCGATTCTCTGCCACGTGGCCTCGGATTCGGCCTACACCGTGCTCATGCCGGTCTCGGCCCTGATGTTCTACTGCTGCGGCCGTCATCCCCTGGCCGGTATCGCCTGCTCCTTTGCAGGACTTGCCGGCGGCTTTACCGCAAGCTTCACCCCCTCCATGATCGATCCCGTCATGCAGGGCTTTACCGAAAACGCCGCCCACATTATCGATCCTGACTATTCGGTCAACGTGCTCTGCAATTACTTCTATGCCTTAGGCGGCACGCTCTTTGTCATTCTTGCCTGCTGGTTTGTCACGGATAAGATCGTGGAGCCGCGCCTGAACGCCTTCATGCCCGTGGACGACAAGATTGCCGATGATCAGGACACCAAGATGCAGCCCTCGACACAGAGGGAGGATAAGGCCTTCCGCAAGGCGCTCGCCACCATGGCGGGTCTCCTGGTGCTCCTCTTTGTCCTCTGCTATCCCGACGATTCTATCCTCAGAGCCGAGGACGGTTCCCTGACCTCCCCCAAAGCTCCCGTGATGCAGGCCCTGGTCCCGCTGCTCTTTATCTTCTTTGCCGTACCGGGCCTCGTGTTCGGCTTTGCCGCAGGCACCTATCAGAAGGCCAATGACGTCATTCACGCCATGGAAAACATCATGAAGATGCTCATTTCCTTCATGGTGTTCTGCTTCTTCGCCGGTCAGTTCCTCTACGTCTTCGGCGTTTCCAATATCGGCTCGCTCCTTGCCATCGCCGGCGCGGAGTTCCTGCGCGATTTAGGCATGCCCTCGGGTTTCACGCTCCTTGGCATCATCATCCTCACCGGCATGCTCAACATCCTCATCACCTCGGCGACCTCCAAGTGGGCCATTCTCTCCACCATCTTCGTCCCGATGCTGATGATGTTAGGCCTCTCCCCCGAGTTAACCCAGGCCGCCTTCCGCGTCTCCGACTCGGCGGTGAACGTCTCCACGCCGCTCTTCCCCTTCTATCCGCTGCTTATCATGTACTGTCAGAAGTACTGCTCCAAAGCCGGCGTCGGTACGCTCTGCTCCATGATGATCCCGTATACAGGCGCGCTTCTCATCGTGCTTACCGCCGTGCTTTACGCTTACTGGATGCTGGGGATCCCGTTAGGCTTCCACTCCGGTTTTGACTATCCGTCCACCATGTTCCCTGAATAGGAACGGTGACTCATCTTTATGACGCGCCTCAGGGCGCGTCGTTACGTTTAAGGAGGTTATATGCAGTACAGAGACGCTCTCGTGGAGCGCTTTTTGCGTTACGTCGCCATTTCCTCGCAGTCCGATGACCGCGTAAGCGCGGTGCCCTCCACTGAAGGACAGTGGGAATTAGGCCGTCTTTTAGTTCAGGAATTAAAGGACCTGGGTCTTGAGGACGTCACTCAGGATGAACACGGTATCGTCACGGGCCTTCTCAAGGGCAACCGCACCGGCCCTGCCATAGGCTTTGTCTCCCATCTTGACACCGTGGACGTCGCCTTAAGTCCCGTCATTCACCCGCAGATCATCGACTATCAGGGCGGGGATGTTCTCTTAAATGCAGAGCAGGGGATTGTCATGCCGCTTGCCGCGCACCCCGAGCTTAAGAGCTACACGGGACAGAAGATCATCTTTACCGACGGCACCTCGGTGTTAGGCGCGGACAACAAGGCCGCCATGGCCAACATCATGACCGCTCTCTCGATTATCGTGGAGGAAGGCCGCCCGCACCCCGATCTCTATATCGCCTTCGTTCCCGATGAGGAAATCGGTCTTAAGGGCTCCAAGCTCTTAAATTTAGAGCGCTTTAAGGTTGATTATGCCTACACCATCGACTCCTGCGCCCTGGGCGAGGTGGTCTACGAGACCTTTAACGCAGGCTCCGTGTTCATTGACATCACCGGAGTTACCGCCCATCCCATGTCCTCTAAGGGCGTGCTCGTCAATCCCATCTTAGTGGCCCACGATTTAATCGCCCTCTTTGACAGGAAGGAGACTCCCGAGTGCACTGACGGCAAGGACGGCTACTGGTGGTTTAAGGGCATTCACGCCAATGATTTAAAATGCTCCTTAACCCTGCATATCCGCGATTTTGACAAGGCCCGTTATCAGTATCGCAAGGCCTACGTGCAGGAATGCGTGAATAAGGTGTGCGCCCTCCATCCCCGCGCCGTTATTAAGGTGCGCTTTGAGGACGTCTACGAGAATATCTCCAATAACGTCCGGGCTGACGCCGCCCCCATCGCTAAGCTCTACGCGGCCCTTGAGAGTCTGGGCATTGAGGCTCACACCTACGCCATGCGCGGCGGCACGGACGGTTCGGCTCTCTCGGCGCGCGGCATTGTCACCCCCAATTACTTTACGGGGGCGCACAATTTCCACTCGCTCTACGAGTTCCTGCCCCTCCCGAGCTTTGAAAGGTCCCTCGAAGTTACCTTAAAGCTCATTGAGACGGTTTAAGCGCTGATAGCTTCAGCGCTTAAAAAGAGACGCCCGCGTTTTCCGGGGACGTCCGTAGCTGTGAGGTTTATGAACATGAGTTTCTGAGTTGCTGAATTTTAACAACCCCTTGCCGGACGCTCGATCCTGCAAGGATTTATAAGTCATTTGCAACTCGGAAACTCTAGTCATTTATAGAAAAATGGCCGCTAAAACCGCGTAGCTTTAGCTGCGCGGATGAAGCGGCCCCGCCTTAATGATAAAGTTTCTCAGGTGGCAGAACAATGAGGCGGCAACGTGGTATTGTAAGCTATTCTTTCTT
>DVOQ01000031.1 GCA_018713485.1 Candidatus Avisuccinivibrio pullicola | reverse complement strand
TCATAGGGCTCAAGGCCGTGCAGGAAGAGCTCCTCCACGGTGGAGAGCAGCGTGCTTTTGCCGAAGCGGCGGGGACGGGTCAGGATGCGCGGCTGTTTGTTTCGGGCAAGTCTCTGCACGAAGGCAGTCTTATCGACGTATACCGCCCCGCGCTGGCGTAGTTCAGTAAAGGACGTAAAGGAAGTAGGCAGCGCTTTTTTCAGTTCATTAAACTCCGGCATGACGGCGGTACCTCCATGCTGCTCAGAAGACGTGGCAGGAACTGCCTCAGAGACGGCTCTTCGTGATTATTATAGCGGGATCCTAAGACGCCGTCAGGCACACTGCCTGACGCAGACTCTCACTAATGCATCAGGCGCACTGACTTACCCCGGGAACCTCAGGAAAGTCACAGCGTACGCTGACAGCGCGCTTACTTCTCTCCCCTGAGGAGTTCCGCTTCTTTCTGAAGCTCTGGAAAAGAACCGCCGTCAGGAGGAAAAAGTCAGAGAGCGCAACTGTACATATATGCAGGTACATATGTGTACATATGAATACACTGATGAAGACGGGACAGGGTTATACGGCCGGATCAGATACGCACAGGCACCGTTCCCCTCCGCCTCACAAGGAGAAAAGACATGAAAACTCTGCTGATATCTAAAGAAAGGACCTTAGACATTGTGGAAACCGAGAGGCCCGTCCGTAAGGAAGGTGAAGCCCTCTTAAAACTCATCCGCGGCGGGATCTGCGGCTCGGATTTAGGCACCTACCGCGGCACCTTTGCCTACTCGTCATTCCCGAGGATCCCCGGCCATGAGTTCGCCGCCGAAATCGTGGACATCGATCCGGCCGCGGCCAGCGCTACGGGCCTCAGGAAAGGCCAGCTCGTCACCGCCAATCCCTACTTTAACTGCGGTCACTGCTATTCCTGCGCGCGCGGTCTTTTAAACTGCTGCGAGCACAATGAGACCCTGGGAGCTCAGCGCGACGGAGCCTTCCGCGAATACATCACCCTGCCCGCAGAGAGAATTTACGACGGTCAGGGCTTAGACCCCGGCCTTCTGACTCTTATCGAACCCTTCTGCATTGCCTATCACGGTGCCATAACGCGCGGTAAAGCTTCAGAAGGCGACACCGTCCTCGTCATCGGTGCAGGTACCATCGGAGTTCTCGCCGCCGTTGCAGCCAAATCCTGCGGGGCTGCCGTCTATATCTGTGATGTCGCAAAGAGCAAGGTCGATTACGCCTTAAAGAACTTTGACCTGGACGGCGGCTTTGTCTCAGAAAATCCCGAAAGCTTTAAGGCAGAGTGTGACCGGCTTTCAGAGGGCCGCGGCTTTGATGTCGCCGTTGAGGCCGTGGGACTGCCCTCCACCTTCCGGAACTGCATTGACGCCGCCGCTTTCGGCGGGCGCGTGGTGCTCATCGGCATTGGCAAGAAGAACCTTGACTTTAACTTTACCTTAATCCAGAAAAAGGAACTTAACGTCTTAGGCTCACGCAATGCCTTAAAGCAGGATTTTCTCACGCTGATTGAACTTGTGAAAAGCGGTCAGGTGAAGATCGACAGGGCCATCACTGCCGTTTATCCCTATGAGAAGGCAGCCGAGGCTTTCCATGAGTTTGACGTCAACGGCGCCGCGCATCTCAGGCTGCAGTTAGATTTCACGGCCTGAGAGACACATTAAGTGCAGAGCCTGCGAGAGCCTTCACGGTTCCGGCGCTCTATCGGGTTTAGAGTAATTAAAAGACTGAGTCCTTAAGGACGCAGGCATTAAGGCTCTGAGTGATGCGGCACTTTGAGGCTCACGCCAAAGCCACAGACTCAGACCTTTAAAGGAGAATTTTGATGAACGTTTTAGAACATATCAAGGCGCATCGCTTAGTGGCGATCTCCCGTCAGGTCTACGGCGAGGATTTACTCAAGGCCGTGGAGCAGGTGCTTGAGGGCGGCATCGCCATTCTGGAGATCACCTTTGATCAGGCCGATCCCGCAAATCTCACCCTCACGCCTGACTCCATCCGCGCCGTCAAGGCCCGCTTTGGCGAGAGGATCTGCGTGGGTGCAGGCACGGTAATGACGGTAGCTCAGGCCGAGGCCGCTAAGGCCGCAGGGGCCGACTTCGCTCTTGCCCCCAACACCGATGTTGAGGTGATCCGCCGCATGAAGGAATTGGGCCTTGTCGCGGTACCGGGTGCCTTTACCCCCTCGGAGATCGCCGCGGCCTATGCCGCGGGCGCCGATATCGTCAAGATCTTCCCCGCCTCCAGTTTAGGAACCGCCTATCTGGATGCCATCCGCGGTCCCATCAATCACATCCCCCTCATGGCCGTGGGCGGCGTCACCCCGGAGAACGTGCGCTCCTTCTTTGAGCACGGCTGCATGTCCGCCGGTATCGGCTCGGCCATTATTTCAAAGAAGAAGGCCGCGCAGGGCGACTTCAAGTCCATGGGTGAGGCGGCTGCCGCCTTTGTAAGCGCTCTTAACAACCTGTAAGGAAGATAAGGAAATAACTTATGACAGCAGAGAATTTCATCATCGCCGACTGGGGCTCCACCAACATACGCGCCTTTCTCTACCTTGACGGGAAGGAAGCGGAACGCCGTGACTCCCCTGAGGGCATCACGAAGGTACAGGGCAGGGACTGCGAGGCGGTCTTTGACAAACTCACCGGCGCCTGGTTTAAGGAACACGGCCCTCTCCCCGTCACCCTCGCGGGCATGGTGGGCAGCGTCAACGGCTGGGTGGACGCGCCCTACCTTGACTGTCCCGCCGACTTAAGCGCCCTTGCCTCAAGGCTCTGCCCCGTCACGCACTCAAAGGGATATGACATCCGCGTCATCCCCGGTATCTGCGTGCGCGACAGCGTCAACTACAACGTCATGCGCGGCGAGGAGACGCAGCTGGCCGGATCCCTCCGCCTTGCCCCTGCGGACATTTACGTGATGCCGGGCACCCACTGCAAGTGGGTCTACATGGACGGAAGCAGAGTGCAGACCTTCAGAACCGCCATGACCGGCGAGCTTCACGCCACCCTCTTAAAGCACACCCTCGTGGGTTTTGGCCTGCCTGAGCAGAAAAAAGCCGCCCCGGAGACCTTCAGGCGCGGTCTTCAGGAGGGCCGTGAGAGAGCCCTCCTGCCGCTTCTTTTCGAGATCCGTGCTGCCCGCATCTTAGGTGGCGTCGATCCCTCTGAGGTCAGCGAATACCTCTCGGGTGTGCTCATCGGCAATGAGATCGCCTCCCTAGGATCCGTGGCTCAGGGCCGGAAGATCGGCATTGTCGCCAATAATGCCCTCGCCCACCGCTATGCCGAGGCCTTTAAGGAAGTCGGTATCGAGGTCAGCCTTATTGACGGTGAACAGGCCTTCAGGGAAGGGATTGTGCCTATTGCAGGGGAAAGAGCCTAAACCCCGTGCTCTTAAACACGCGAAGAGGTAAAAGCCCGACGCGCGCTGTGTACGCGGAACAGGACGGCGTTCCCGCGTGCAGGCGCTCCCTGCGGCTTACGGACAGCTTAATGCTCACTGGGAGTCACAAAGAAGGCAGTGCCGGTACCGGGCGGTACCTGCGCTGTCCCTTATTTCAGGTATCCAGAGGACTCAGTTCACTGGAGCGTGTCAGAACCGTAGCGGACGACCTCCCTGAAAGATAAGACCGTAAAGGCATTTTCTTAGGGTAAGCTGTGTATTCTGCGCAGCTTATCCTTTGTAACTGCCGTACTGGACAAGGAGAACTGTATAAAACAGCTTTCTAAAATTTAACAGATCTTTTAAGAACTTACTTAATTAAAAGTTTACCAAAAGTTCGGACTAAGCGTCAGACTTCCCTTGAGGGGGTAGGACTTCCGGATTCTTACGAGGTCTGCCTACCTTCCTCTTAGGAGCATTAGGATCCGGTTTAGGGTGCTTTCTTGGGCG
>DVOQ01000004.1 GCA_018713485.1 Candidatus Avisuccinivibrio pullicola | reverse complement strand
TAAATTTATTTAAAGGGGCTTTTTAAAGCTTGTTTTATTCTGAAACAAATCAATGCGTAATACGGTTTTATATCTATTTCAAATTGAAACACAGGAAGATGAGCTACTTAACAGAATTTGTTCTGCTGTACATGCAAATGTGATGTGCAGCACGTAGCGTCTTAAAAAACAGTAACGGTACAGACGGTGAAGAGGGCAGGCACGGGCGGGTGCAGACTGTTCGGGGCTGATAAACAGGGGCAGATGTCTCCTGATAACGCGTATAGTTTTAATTACCTAAAAGCTGCTGTGTAATGACGGCTAAATGTCAGAACCGTAAGGCTAGGCAGAGCTGCAGAGTATCAGGAGGCCCAGTGCAGTAAGGCAGAACCTCACTCAGCGGCGTTTGCCCTCAGCTTTCGCCATAAGGTGGTGCGGGAGAGACCTGAAATGGTCACCATTTCGCTGAGGCTGTGATGCTTCTGCAGCTCCTCAAGATAGGTCTTTAACACCGCGTCGGCCGTGGCGTCAGGCTCTATGTACAGGGGCACCCTGCCCCCTGCGCCCTCGCGCGTGGGATCGGGCGGGGTGAGGCTTTCGCTGACGGTCTCCAGGGTGACGCGGGGGCCGCCAAAGGAACAGACCTCGGCGATGTTTTTAAGCTCGCGCACGTTTCCTGGCCACGGATAGCCCGTAAGGATGCCTTCCACGCCCTCCTCAAGGCAGATTTCCTCAGGGGAGAGGTGCAGCTCTTCCCCGATAAAGCGCTTAAAGAGGGGCAGGATGTCCGAGGGCCGCTCACTGAGAGAGGGGATCCTCAGCTTGAGGACGTTGATGCGGTAGTAGAGATCATAGCGGAAGGCGCCGGCCTCGCAGAGGGAGAGCAGGTTGCGGTTGGTGGCGCAGATGACGCGGATATCGAGGGGAATGACGCGATCGTCACCGACGCGCGTCACCTCGCGCTCCTGAAGAACGCGCAGAAACTGTGCCTGGACCTCAGGCGGGATCTCGGTGATTTCATCAAGGAAGATGGTGCCGCCCTGGGCCATCTCGAACAGGCCCCTGCGGCCCTCCTTACTCGCGCCGGTGAAGGCTCCGCCCACGTAGCCGAAGAGTTCGGAGGCGATGAGGCTCTGGGGCAGGGAGGCGCAGTTGACGGAGATAAAGGGCATCTGCGCGCGGGGGGAGGCGCGGTGAATGGACTGGGCAAAGCCCTCCTTGCCCACGCCCGTGGCGCCCAGGATGAGCACTGTGGAGTCGGAGCGGGCGAACTGGCGGGCCCGGTCCACGAGGCGGCGCATCAGCGGATCGACAAAGAGCAGATCGTCAAAGCTCAGTTTGGCGTAATGGCCTTTGGCGAGGGCGGCCACGCGCATGGCCTTTTCGGACTGCTCGATGATGCTGCCCTCCTGCAGGATGGCGAGGATGAGGCTGTCGCTTTCCAGAACCACGGTGCGCAGCACCACCTGACGGTTGTGGATGGTGATGACGTGCGGGTGGCGGTGGGTGCCGTCGAGATAGTTATCAAGGGACAGGTGCCAGTCGCCCTGCGCGATCCCCATGAAGATGCGCCTGGCGACATCGTTACAGTAAACGGGCTCACGCCTTTTATCAAAGATGACGATCCCTTCCTCAAGACTGTCAATGAGGGTGCGCATCTGCCCCACCGCGTTCTCTCGCGACTCGAAGGCCGCGTCGATGGCAAGGGCCTCGAGGAGGGCGCGTTTGATGGAGGCGTTCTCGGCGTCAATGAAGGTCGAGGGCACGTTAAGCCGGCGCGCGGTGGCGACAGCGACGACGCAGCCTACGATGCCGTCCGCGCCCTCCTTTACTTTTTCGATAACCTCTCTTTCGATGGCTTCACCGTCCTCACAGGGGATCACCTGTACCTGCTCGGCGCCAAAGGAAATGCGCGAGGAACCAAGTCCGATGATGTTCTCGTGGGTGATGACGGCGATATTCGTACAGCCCTTTGCGATAAGTTCCTCGATGCCGCGCGAGATATCGGAGAAGGAGGCGGCGATCTCAATGACCGTCTTGTCGGGAAAGGAACGTTTTAAATACTTGGAGGTACCGCCGCGCGAGATGAGAACGCGGGCGTCGGCAAAGGCCCCCACCTCCTCAATGCCGGTATTGTCATTGCCCACCACCACGGGAATGTTAAGACCGAGCGAGCGGATGACGCGCCGCGTTTTGGCGGCCATATCCTTAAAGGGAGCGACGACAAGAACGGGATTAGACATAGCACCTCACTTACGGGGGACTATTGTTGCATACTGAAACAGTCCGGGGAGCGAGGGGGATCACGGATTTGCCTGACAGAGAGTAAAAAGGCACCGCGCGGGTGCCTTTTTACGCCTGAGGGGGAACTTAGCCGATGGTGACCCTGGCGCCGTCGGCACCTACGGGGACGATCTCGCCTAAATGCCAGGCATTTTCGCCCGAAGCCTTAAGAGAGGCGATGGTTCTTTCCGTGTCTTCCTTAGCGACCACGGCAATCATACCCACGCCGCAGTTGAAGGTGCGGTACATCTCATGGCGCGAGACGCCGCCCTTTTCCATGAGGAAGTTAAAGATCTCGGGCCACTGCCAGGAGGAGGCGTTACAGGCCGCGCAGGTGCCCTCAGGCAGGACGCGGGGGATGTTCTCCCAGAAACCGCCGCCGGTAATGTGCGCGAGGGCGTGCACCTTTACCGTCTCCAGGAGCTTTAAGACGGGCTTTACGTAAATGCGCGTGGGCTCCATGAGCGCGTCGGCGATGAGCCTGCCTGAGGGCAGGGTCTCGGTCAGGGGACGGGTGCCGGAGACCTCTAAAATCTTGCGGATCAGGGAATAGCCGTTGGAGTGGGGGCCTGAAGAGGCGATAGCTACCAGGGAGTCACCTGCCTTCACCTGAGAGCCGTCGATGATCCCGGACTCCTCGACCACGCCTACGCTGAAGCCTGCCAGATCGTAATCGCCGCTTTCGTACATGCCGGGCATTTCGGCCGTCTCGCCGCCCACGAGGGCGCAGCCTGCCATCTCGCAGCCTCTGGCAATGCCGGTGACGACGGTGGCGGCGGTGTCCACGTCAAGGTGGCCCGTGGCGTAGTAGTCAAGGAAGAAGAGGGGTTCGGCACCCTGTACGATGAGATCGTTGACGCACATGGCGACTAAATCCTGACCCACGGTTGCGTGACGCTTTAAATCGATGGCAAGGCGCAGCTTGGTGCCCACGCCGTCGGTGCCTGAAACGAGGACCGGTTTCTTATAGCGCTCAGGAATGCGGGTCAGGGCACCGAAGCCGCCTAAGCCGCCGATGACCTCGGGGCGGTTAGTGCGCTTTACGGGGGCCTTGATCCTTTCGACTAACTCTTCACCGGCGTCGATATCCACGCCGGCTTCCTTATAGGTTAAATTCGCCATGTTCACCTCAACGGGGGGAAAGTTTAAACGCGCGTTATTGTACCTGAAAGGGAGGGTCTTTTAAATGAAAAAAGACCGCAACAGGACGCACGGGGCGCAGTTTGTGGTTAAGATGGGCAAAGCGTTACAATGAGTGGCAACTTTGAGGTAAGCATGAGGAAAGCTACATGTTAAAGCGCGCGCTGTATCTTGGCTGTTTTATTGCCCTGACGCCTTACTGCGTTTTAGGGGCCGGACAGGGCTTTGAGATGGTAGAGTCTCCTGTGGAAAACTCAGGTACGCCTCGGGCCTACTTTGCCTCAGAGGTAAGCGGGGCACAGCTCTCCGCCCTCCGGGAGGACGCCGGTACGGCAGCTCCCGCAGAGCCGTCCTCTCAGGTTTTTCCTGAGAGCCGGAACGGTGCGGCGTCAGAGGCGGCTGCGGCAGAGAGCCTGCAGGGCGCGGGCACGCCCGCATCTGAGGCATCGGTTACGGCTCCTGCGCTCACCGCGGGGGCCATGGGCGCGGTGGCGGTTTCCGGGGGGCAGGGGGTCATCAACGTCACGGTCTCCCCCGCGACAGGTCAGACGGTAGCGGACGCAACCGTGTCCGCGGAGCCTCAGGGCGCGGCTGCGGCTGCGCCTGAGACTGAGCCCTCCACCGTAAGCGAGCCTTTAAACCTTGATCTGCCCCTGGACAGCGCCTTAGGCGAGGCGCTCTCTAACGTCATTGCTCGCCGTACCCTCGGCGCGGCCCTGGAGGTGACGCCAGCGCTTATCGCCCGCACTCTCGTAAGCATCGAGCCTGAGACCGTCACCTCGGAGGGCGTGCAGGGAGACATCATGACCGAAGATAACGTCACGGTCACGGATCATTACGTGGCGGTCTTTGACCTTAACCGGGTTGACGAGAGTATCGCTGAGCAGGGCCTTGCCGTCTTCAACGGCCTTGAAAATCCCCTCCTGACGTGGATGGTAAGTTACGGGGAGGAGCGATCGGAGCTTGTTTCGGGCGAGAACGTCACTCCCTTTGCCGCGGCCTTAATGCGCGAGGCGCAGGGACTTAATTACCGTCTCATGCTGCCGCTTTTAGATCTCGAGGACATTCAGAGGGTGAACGTCAACACCGTGCTTACCCATCAGGACGCGGCTTTAGCCGCGGCCTCGGCCCGCTACGGCAGCGATTTCTATCTCACCATGGCCGTTCTTGACAGAGACGGCATGGGCTCCGTGAAGTGGAACGTCTACACTAAGGACGGGCAGCGCCTTTCCGGTTCGGAAATCGCGGGCCTTACGGAGGAGTTAGCCGCCCTGACGGCAGGCGATCTCGCCCGCACTCTCGCCTCATTAAGCACAAAGGTACAGGAGGGAGAAAAGGTCACGCCCTTAGCCCCCGCCCTGGATGTCTTTGCCCTGGGCCCTGGCGATGGTTTCGTGCGCGTGCGCATTGACAATGTCGGAAATTTAAAGGACGTTAACGCCATGCGCCGCACCCTTATCATTTACGGCTATGACGCGAGGGTTTCCGTGGTGGGCGCGGACGGCGAGGGCCTCATTGTCGAAATCCCCACCTCCTCCGATCCGGCCATTCTCGACGGCACCATGGCCCGCGCCCGCGATTTCACCAAGTTAGGTGCCTGGCACTATGCCTATAATCACGCCACGACTCTTACGGGGGCCTCTGTCACGGTAGGCCCGTCCGATCCGCGCCGCCCCGACAGCCGCATTACGGTCGATCTGCGTACCCCTGAGGCAGGCGCAGGGGCCGGGACGGGCGTCACGCCGCTGCCCCCCGCGGTGAGCCCTGAAAGTCAGGGCGGCGGGGAGCGCACTCCCGCTCCCGTGGTAAGCCGGCCGCAGTTTTCCGTTACGGGCGCCTAAATGAGCCTCATCGTCACGGGTAAGCAGCCTCATCAGGAATCGCTGCCCTTTGCCATCGACGATCACGGCCTCTTTGAGACCTTTTACGCAGGTCCCAATGAGGCCGCCGTCAGCCTCCTGAAGAAGGCGGTCATCGAGCGCGCTCACGAGCAGTTTTACGTGTTTGGCCCCCACGGCTCGGGCAAGAGCCATCTTTTAACCGCGCTCTTTCGCATGGTTCATCAGCCCACGCTCAATGTCTTCTACGTGGACATGACCCTCGTTGTCAGGCTCTCGCCGCTTCTTTTAGATGTCGATCCCCCTTCCGTCGTTATGCTCGACAATATCGAGGCCATCGCCGGCGATCCTGCCTGGGAGCTTTCCCTGTTCGGTTTTTACAACCGCTGGCTGGACACGCAGCCCGGGGTCTTCATCGCCACGGCCACCCCCTCGGCCGATCGTCTGCCCTTTTTACGCGCCGATCTCAACACGCGCTTTGAAAACGGCGTCACGCTGTCTTTAGAGCGCCTTGACGGCGCAGGCTGTGCCGAGGCACTCAAGCTCAGAGGCAAAAGGCGCGGTTTTGACATTCCTGACAAGGTCGCCGCCTACCTCGTGCGTCACTGCAACCGTGACATGCCCTCCCTGATTGAGATCCTCGACCGTCTCGACCGGGCCTCCCTTCAGGAGCAGCACGAGCTGACCATCCCCTTTGTCAGGCGCATCCTGGGTCTCGAGTCTTCCTGACAGAGCGCCCGTCTGTACTCTGACGGGCGCTCTCTGAAGATACGCGGAAAATGCGCAGACGCAGCCTTACTGCCCCGCTCCGTCCTGATCAGCATAGGGGTCGCGTGGTACGTGGCCGTGGCGCAGGCAGGGCGCTCCGGGAGTTAAGGAAAGTTAAGGGCAGGGGAGAGCGCAGGGCAGAGCAGGCGCACCGGGAAGGGAAGGCCGCTTCTTAACCTATCTCCGTCTCTGATTGAAAACCGCAAAATATCTCAGACTTTAATTAAAAGATCTCTGAGTTTTTAGCGGAGCTTAATTACTTACAGCCTTGATGCGCGCTGTTTAAGGTGTACTGCGTATGGAGAGCCGCCGGGTGTAGCCCGCCTCTGCACGGCTTCAGGCACGGACGTATGCTTTCCTGGCTTCATGCGCGTATGTGTCATGCGCCCGCTAACCAGTTACGCGACCTGCGCGTCAGACGGGATGTGCCGGTGCGTGCCGGCTGATCTGTCTTGTTTATAAAAAAGTCTCTAATTTCAAATAATTAATAGCTATAAAAACTCTTTCTTAAAAAGAATCTATACGGACTTGCGTTTTTT
>DVOQ01000030.1 GCA_018713485.1 Candidatus Avisuccinivibrio pullicola | reverse complement strand
GACAAGGATGAGAAGACGCCGTGCATCGGCATGCACTACTCGTATCTGGAGAGCGGACGCTTCGACGACGCGGTGGTGCACACGGTGAAGGACGGCACGGTGGTGATTGCGCCGTACGGCTACCACCCGACGTCGTCGACGCCGGCGGGACGCAACGCCTACTTCTGGGCCCTGGCGGCCTTCCGTCCGACGAGCCGCCGCTATGATCTGGCGGTGCTCGATCCTGCCTACGCCAATTCCTAAGGACCAGGTCCTAAACCTGCATGGTGCAAAGAGCGGTCTCCTCAGGGAGCCGCTCTTCTTTTTGCTCTCTGCACAGCGTGTCTTTGACTTAACTCGGAGTATGATGTGACCTTGCGTAATGAGTAAAGCAGAGAGCTGAAGCGGTTAAGGAGCTTTAGATGGGTAAACCCTATATCACCCGCGAGGGTTATGACGCATTACATGAGGAACTGGATTTTCTGTGGCTTACCAAACGCCCCGAGGTGACGCAGAAGGTGTCATGGGCGGCAAGCTTAGGCGATCGCTCGGAGAACGCTGATTATCAGTACAACAAACGCCTTTTAGCGCAGATCGACAGGCGTATCCGCTATTTACGCTCCTGCCTTAACAAGCTGCAGGTGGTGGAATATAACCCGCAGCAGGAAGGCCGGGTTTTCTTCGGTGCCTACGTGGAAATCGAGGCGGACGATGACGGTTCTCTATTGCAGCTAAAGATCGTGGGCGGGGACGAGATTTTTGGCCGCTCCAACTGTATTTCCATTGACGCTCCCATGGCCCGTGCCCTCCTTGGCAAGAGCGAGGGCGACGATGCCGTGGTCAGGACTCCCAAAGGGCAGCGCATCTGGTACGTTAACCGTATCGCCTACAAAAAGCCCGCTTGGTTTACTGAAGAACCCATGCATACCTTTGACGTAGAGGTGGATGACGCGGATATCGCCCATGACGTGGAAAGCACGGCCGGCGAGGATCCCAAGAAGATTGAGCAGGAATATTTAAAGAGCCTGATGGGTTAATCAGGCTACCGTCGAGAAACGCTGTCCCAGGGTTGAGGTGGCGGCGCTTAGATTATAGCGGGCGGCAATGGCACGGTTGCGCTTTTGCATGCTCTCGCTTATCCCGCTGTCTTTTCCTTCCAGAAACCGCGCCCCGCTTTTGCGTCCGGTGTCGGATTTAGCGCGGGCTTCTCCCGTGGCCTGACTCTGCCCCACATTAACCGAGGCCACGGCACTGATGGCGCTTTGCGCCGCCGCGGAAGCGCCACTTAGCAACTGCGCCGTCGCCGTGGACTGCGCGCTCTGTGCCTGCTGAGCCGGAGTCTGTGCCGTTAAGGCAGTATTCTGTTGCGGTACGGTGGCGTTATCCCTCTGTCCCTGATGGCGTCCTGAATAGGGGCGTGGTTCAAGGCGTCCGGTGGGTGCCTCATTCTGGCGGCGTAAGGCGGTTCTTGCCTGAGTGATACCGTCACTTTCAGCCGCTAACTGGGAGTTAGCTCCGGACGTGGAGCCGGTCTGTCCGTTGGCGGCCTTGCCGCTTGCTGCCGAGGCATTACCGGGATTGGGGGCGGGGATCTGCTCGCGCGCTAAAGTGTCACGGCGCGCCTCTTCCGTCCCTAACTGAAAGGGCGGCGGAGCAATGGCGGCTGCGAAGGCGCTGGCTATCTCCATAGTGATCCCTGAAAACTTAAGTGTCTTTTAACCCGTATCTAGTTAACGGAGCTAAAGAGGGCGACTTGAGACTTTTTTCAGCCCGAGGTTAAAAAAGTGTCGACGTGATCATAAAAAGCGCGGATCTGTGCCTCAAAATCACGGGGTTCCGTGAGATAGGGGACGTGGGCGCTGTCGGGAAAGACGTAGGTGGAACTTAAGGTATTGCCCTGATAGGCAGGAGTACGGCTTAAGGCGGCGGGAACTAACACATCCTTGCCCCCGAAGAGGAACAGGCAGGGAATGTTAAGGTGCTTGAGGTTTTCGCGCACGTCCGAGTAAGTCATGCTGTTGATGCCGTCCATGAGCACCTGAAAATCAGGCAGTTCGCTTTCATCAAGCAGACGGTTCATGAAGTCCATCTCGTGGTGCTGATTGGAATTGGCGGCGATCTGATACTTGATGAAAAAGCGCAGCAGCCGTCCCGCCCGGTACGGGGTCAGCATGTGCTGGCACTTCAGGATGAGATCGGAGCTCATGCCGGGCCAGTTCGGATCGCTTGGGAAACGGGCCGAGGAACAAATCGTTACCAGGGTGCGCAGCGTGGAGCCGGGCAGCGATGCGGCCAGGATGGCGTAATGCGCCCCCATCGACCAGGCGATGACATCGCAGTGCGGGGGCAGGGTATTCAGGAATGCCTGAGCTCCCTCGGCTACGGAAGGGGCGAGGGCACTTAAATGGCGGCTGCTGCCATAGCCTGGCAGATCACAGAGATAGACGTCACGTTCGGGGAACATCGCGGCCACCGGCATTAAAAAGCGGGAGTCGCAGCCCCAGCCATGCACGAGCGCCAGGGGACGACCCTGAGGATCGCCCACGCGCCTGTAACCTAAACGAGTCACCGTGTCTGTCATAACAAGGCTACCTCAGGTAAGTTAAGGAGCAAGTTTCCTTAAATACCTTTAGCCTTACGGTAGGTGATGATGTCCTCAATGGAGAGCACGGTCATGTCGTGCAGCATGGCAAAGGCGCAGACGCGCGGTAACTTCGCCATCTCCCCGTCGGGGGCACATAACTCGCATAAGATACCCACGGGCTTGAAGCCGGCCATGCGGGCTAAGTCCACGGAAGCCTCGGTGTGACCGTCACGGGTCAGCACTCCGCCCTTGCGGGCCACCAGCGGGAACATGTGACCGGGGTGCACTAAGTCGGAAGGTTTTGCGTCATCGTTGCAGATGGCCTTCACGGCAGCGAGGCGATCGGAGGCGGAGACTCCGGTGGTCACGCCTTCGGCGGCATCCACGGAAATGGTGAAAGCCGTGCCGTAAGTGGAGGTGTTATGGGGAACCATCATGGGCAGCTCAAGGGCTTTAGCCTTTTCTTCCTCAATGCAGACGCAGACAATGCCCGAGCATTCACGGATGGTTAAGGCCATCTGATCACGGGTCATGGTCTCGCCGGCGAAAATGAGATCGCCCTCATTCTCGCGGTTTTCATTGTCCACTACGAGAACACCCTTGCCCTTGCGCAGATCTGCCAGAGCAGCTTCAACGCGGGCCTCAGAGGTGGTGCCGAAAGATTCCAGGAGGTTCTTTTGAGTCATGTTAAAAATTTCCTACTTCTGTGAATGACGGGCCTCGCGCATGATGCGCTTCATTTCGCGTACCGCTTCCTCTAAACCGGTGAAGACGGCGCGGGCGATAATACTGTGTCCGATATTGAGCTCTTCCATTTCAGGAATGGCGGCGATGGCGGCTACGTTCTGATAGTTAAGTCCATGGCCTGAATTGACGTGCAGTCCTTTAGCGGAGGCATAGGCGGCCATTTCCTTAAGACGCGTGAGTTCTTCGCCCATGGCTTTGAGATTCTGCGCGTTAGCATAGGCTCCGGTGTGGAATTCCACGTAAGGGGCTCCCACGGCCACAGCCGCGTCAATCTGCTCTTTTACGGGATCGATGAATAAGGAAACCTGCGTGCCCTGCGTGGCTAAAAGCTCAATGGCCTTACCGATCTTGACGGAGTCGCCCACCACGTTTAAACCGCCTTCGGTGGTGACTTCCTGACGTCTTTCAGGAACGAAGCAGGCCGCCTGCGGCGCTAAGGCCACGGCGATACCGAGAATGTCGTCGGTGACGGCCATCTCCAGGTTTAACTTAGTCTGCACCGTCTCACGGATGATGCGCACGTCACGATCGGTGATGTGACGGCGATCTTCTCTTAAATGCGTGGTAATACCGTCCGCTCCGGCCTGTTCGGCCAGTGCAGCGGCTAACACCGGGTCGGGGTAGCTGGCACCGCGCGCATTGCGGATGGTCGCCACGTGATCAATATTGACCCCAAGATAAATCTCGTTCATGGTTTATTTTCCGGAAAAAGCTAGCCTGCCCATTGTATAAGGACAGGCCGTGATCTTCTCAAAAACTGCAAAAAATTGGCAAAAACTTACGCTTTCACGCTCTCCTTCAGATCTTTTTTTCCTAGGCAGGAGGCTCTTTCAGGAAGAGCATGATGATAACGCCGAGGATGGCGGCCGGCACGACCGTGACGGCAAGACCTAACTGTAAACCTACGTAATCACCGACAAAGCCCGTGATCACCGACTCGATATAGCCGAGACCAAAGGTAAAGCCCAGCATCATGGAAGCGGCGAAAGCGGCGTTATGCGGCAGGAGACGCTGCGCCCAGACGATGGCTGAGGGGGTGGAACCGTACATGCCTGCGCCCGTGATAAACAGTGCCGTAAGGGACAGGAAGGAGATCTCCACGTCGTAGAGGAAAAAAGCCGCTCCCGCCCCGGTAAGCACCAGCGTGGCGATGATAATCAGTTTTAAAGGGAAGATATCGGAGAGCGAGCCCGCGATGAGGCCGCCGGCCACGGTTCCCACGAGCAGTACCAGCAGCGCGAAGGCTGCCTCGACGGTGGAATAGCCGTGCGCGGTCAGTAACAGCGGTAAAAACACCACGAAGGCGCAGTAGGTCCACGAGCGCAGCGCGATGGCACTGTTAAGCAGAATGAACTGCCGCGTGAGCATGCTCTTTAGGGGTACGTTGCCGGTTCTGGCAAACTGCGGACGGGGCAGATGATGCAGATGGCGGTGACAGGTCAGATAGGTCACGATAAGCGCGGGTATGGCGAGCACGGGTAAAAGCTTATCCCCAAAGCTCTCCACGTAAGCCGCGACAATCACCGGCGCGGTGGCAAAACCTACATTGCCGCCTGCGATAAATAAGGAGGTGCATAAGGCGCGGCGGCGCTTGATGCTTACCGCGTACACTGCCTGCGCCGCGATGGGATGGAACGCCGAGGCGCAGACACCCGCGAGCAGAATGATGAGGATCAGCACGTACAGGTTAGAGGTCAGTCCCACCATGCAGGCAAAGACTGCTCCCGTGGCCAGGGAAAGCGGCATTAAAAAGGCAATGTCCTTACGGTCGGCCCATAGCCCCAGCGGCGGCTGCAGGAAGTTGGTGGAGACTGAAAACACCATGAACAGCGCCGCGCTCTGGGAATAGGAGATCCCGTAGCGTACCGCGAGAATGGGCAGCATCACGGGCAGCACGTTACAGAAAAAGTCGGAGATAAAGTGTCCCGTGCCCATCAGGGCGACATTGCCCCAGCCGGGGGTGGCGTATACCTTGGTGTAGCTCATTACTGACTTACCTTAAGCAGCAGAGCCTCAAGCTCTTCTTTGGTGAAGTGATAGCTTCTCTGACAGTGCGCGCAGGTGAGGGTCGTGCCGTGGGGATCCGCGGCGATTTCCTCTAATTCCTTACGCGGCAGTGAGGTCAGGGTATTTTCGCAGCGCTCCCGTGAGCACACACAGCGGAAGGAGACTTTACGCTCCTTGAACACGCGCACCGTTTCCTCGGCGTACAGGCGCCTTAAGGCTTCCATGATGCCTACTTCGTCCATTTCATCAAAGGACATGGTCGCGGTCAGCACGCTTAAATGCTCAAGAGAGTCACGGTTGCCGTCAATATTGGGGATGATCTGCAGCAGGATACCGTATACGCCGTTTCCTTTAGGATCGCTTAAGATAAAGAAGCGGGTCGGTAACTGCTCGGAGGAGAGGAAATAATCCTCCAGCGCCGCGGCCACGTTATCCTTATCTAAGCCCACCACGCCCTGAAAGCGCTCTCCGTCCTCAGGGAACACCGAAATGATGAGGGAGCCGTTCTCACCGACTAAATCCTTAAAGGCAGCGCTGTCCTCAATCTTCACCCCTTCCACGGGCACGGCTGAGCCGTAAAAGCTGAGATCGGGAGCCACGTTCACCAGCGCATATTTTAATTTAGCGTTTTTCCCACCCTGCATCTGTACCGTGATGCGGGTATTGGTCTTTACCGTCGCCGCCATTAAGGAGGCGCAGGCGGACAGTTCCTGCATCAGTCTTTTTACGGGAGCTGCATAATGATGATTTTCAATCAGGCGCGTGGCGCTCTCGTTTAAGGCCACGATCTCACCTCTTACGCCATGATTGTCAAACAGGAAACGTACCACCGCATCGGTGGTCTTAACAGTGCTTTCGGTCATGATAATTACCTGTAACTTAAGGCGCGTAGAAGTTTTCAGCCATGTGTTCCTTTAAGGACAGCAAGGCACGGCGCTCTTTCTTATTAGGTCTGGTGTCAGGGCGCGGATCGATGAGCGCCGCCATTTTGCGGATACGCTGCAGCTCCTCGCGCTTCTGAATACTCTCGGGAGTCTCTTCGTAAAGGGTCTGGGCGACGCTGGCCGGTCCGCGCACGTCGCTTATGGCGCGGATAATAATCTCGCGGCGATCATTGCCCTGCAGCAGACGCACTCTGGCACCCACCTCCACAGTCCGTGAGGGTTTTGCGCGGCTGCCGTTGTAATCAACCTTACCGCCTTCAATCATCTCCCTGGCGATACTGCGGGTTTTGTAGAAACGTGCCGCCCACAGCCATTTATCAAGGCGCACGCTTTTGCTTTCGGCCTCAGTCCCTGCCATACACTAGCCTCATTTAAAAAACAGTGCGTATTGTAGCAAAACCACGGCCAAAATGCGGTTTACGACCGCTTTGGGAGCTCTGGTTTTTTCCTTGAGGATCAGAGCCTTGTAGAGTGGATACGCAGTGTCACTCAGACCCTGCTCCGGGGGTGTAATTCAGGATCAGACTGAAAACCGGGGGCACATTGCCGTGGGTAGCGATCTCAAAGAGTCACGCGTTAAGCGTTTTAATCTCAGGGGCTTGCCGGGCCAGACTGATTTGAGCTGTATTTCGTCATGGAGAACTCCCAGATCCCAAAAGCGCAGGATTTTCCTTAAGTTATCAGCACAGTTCACCGCTAAAATGACGGCTGATGCGCCAGAGGCCTGCTAAGGGCGTAAACTTGAGCTATTGGAAATCATGAGGCAGATATGGACTTAAGCGCGCTTTCCCACCCCTTACCTGAGGTTACCCGCCGTAACCGTTTCCGTGCGTCACGGATCTTTACCGTGGAAGAGATGGATCTGACTTTTTCCAATGGCGCGCAGATGACCTATGAAAAGATTGTCGGAGGTCGCGGAGCCGTGATGGCGGTTCCCTTTGACGGCACGTATTTCTATCTTTCCATTGAGTACGCCGGAGGCAGCGAGAGCTACGAGCTGGGTCTCGTGAAGGGAAAGCTTGACCCGGGCGAAAGTCCCGCGGTGGCGGTCAGCCGCGAGCTGTCGGAGGAGATTGGTTTGGGGGCGCGGAAGGTCACGCCCCTGAGAAGCAACGTGACGGTGGCTCCCGGGATGCTGGAGCTCACCATGCATTATTTTCTCTGCGAGGATCTTTACGCGAACCGGCAGGTGGGAGATGAGCCCGAGCCGATAGAACCCGTGAAGGTGACGGTAGAAGAGGCCAGGGATCTGATTTTCAATGAGCACAGCCCCCTGCGCGAGGCACGCTGCATCGCGGCTTTAACGCTGGCGCTGCACAAAATAGGTGCATTGTGATTTAAAGCAGTGCATTACGGGGGCTAAAGGGGCCGTCTGCCCCAAAGGGGCGCTTTTTGGCAGATAATAGGCGACTAATTGGAGCGCCCACGTCTCTTAAGATAAAAAAGCCCGCAGAGACTTATGCATAACGGCGTGAAAGCGTTTCCATCCTGTCATTGAGGAATGAGGTTTAACCCATGCAACACCTGCTCACAGGTTTTGAATTTTCGCAGGATGAGTATCTTTCCATCCTTGAAACCGCGGCAGCCATGAAAAAGGATCCGGCGGCTTTCGCCGATACCCTGAAGGGCTCGGCCTGCGCCATCATGTTCGAGAAGCCCTCGCTGCGTACCCGTACCACGTTTGAGATCGCCTTATACCGTTTAGGCGCGCATGGCGTGTATCTTGACTTACAGAGCGGCGATTTGGGCAAGCGCGAATCGATCCCCGATTACGCGCGCAATCTGTCGCGCTGGACGGACTGCCTGATTGGCCGCGTCTTCTCGCAGCACACCCTTGAAGAGCTGGCCGCTACCGGTTCGGTGCCGGTGATTAACGCCTTATCCGATCTCTACCACCCCGCTCAGGCCATGGCCGATTACATGACCTTAAAGGAGCATTTAGGTGAGATTAAGGGCAAGTCGCTCGCTTACTTAGGCGACGGCAATAACGTGGCCAACTCGCTTTTAGTGGCCGGTGCCATTCTCGGCGTGAACGTGACCTGCTTCTGCCCCTTAGGTCATGGTCCTGAAATTCAGATTTTCAACCGCGCTCAGGAAATCGCGAAGAAGAACGGCTGTCACCTCGACGTGGTGGCCGATCCGTCGCGGATCGTGGGCTTTGATGCCCTGTACACCGATACCTGGGTGTCGATGGGGGACAATACCCCGCTGGAGAAGGTCAAGCAGATCTTCCTGCCCTATCAGATTAACGATACGCTCGTGGCGCAGTCGGGGGCTAAGGTTGTGTTACACTGCCTGCCTGCCCACCGCGGGTATGAAATCACCGATGAGGTTATGGACGGACCGCTGTCAGCCGTGTTCGACGAGGCTGAAAACCGTCTGCATATTCATATGGCTTTGCTGGCCAAGCTGGTTCATAAAAGAGGATAGATGCTATGTTAAAGCATGAGAACAAGCAGTATAAGAAGGTCGTTCTGGCTTATTCAGGCGGTCTGGACACCTCCACCATCGTGCCGTGGTTAAAGGAAAACTATGGCTGTGAGGTGGTGTGCTTCGTGGCTGACGTGGGTCAGGAGCGCGAGGATCTCGAGGGTATCGAGCAGAAGGCCTTACAGTCCGGTGCCACCAAGTGCGTGATCCGTGACTTACGTGAGGAGTTCGTGCGCGATTACGTGTTCGAGACCTTCAAGACCGGTGCCCTGTATGAGGGTGAGTACCTGTTAGGTACCGCCATCGCCCGTCCCTGCATCGCCAAGGCCATGGTGGAAGTCGCCTTAGCCGAGGGTGCCGATGCCGTGGCGCACGGCGCTACCGGTAAGGGCAACGATCAGGTGCGTTTTGAGAGCGCCGTGGCTGCCTTAGCCCCTGAGTTAGACGTGATCGCCCCGTGGCGTATCTGGAACCTCCAGTCCCGCGAGGAGCTGCTCGCCTACTTAAACGAGCGCAATATCCCCTGCAAGGCCACCTTAAAGAAGATCTACAGCCGTGACGCCAACGTGCTGCACATCTCCACCGAGGGCGGTGAGTTAGAGCACACCTGGAATCCCGCCTCCGAGAATGTGTGGGTGTGGACGGTAAGCCCCGAGAAGGCTCCCGATACTCCCGAGACCTTTGAGCTGACCATTGAGAAGGGCGTGGTGACCGAGTTTAACGGTCAGAAGCTCACTCCCTTTGAGATGCTCTCCAAATTAAACGAGATCGGTGCCCGTAACGGCGTGGGCCGTATCGACATCACCGAGAACCGCCTCGTGGGCATGAAGTCCCGCGGCTGCTACGAGACCCCCGGCGGCACCATCCTGTACAAGGCCCTGCGTGCCGTGGAGCAGTTAGTGCTTGATAAGACCACCCGTATCTTCCGCGATCATCTCGCCGTCGAGTTCGCTCAGTTAGTGTACGATGGCCGCTGGTTCACCCGCTTACGCGAGGTGTTAATGGCCGCCGCCGATGAGTGCGCCAAGGACGTGAACGGTAAAGTGGTCGTGAAGCTCTATAAGGGCAATATCGACGTCATTCAGAAGGATTCTCCCAACAGCCTCTTCAACTTCGACTTCGTGACCTTCGGTGCCGACCAGGTTTACGATCAGGCTGACGGTGAGGGCTTCATCCGTCTGTACTCGCTGCCTTACCGTATCCGCGCCTTAAACGCCAAGCAGCGCGCCAAGTAAGACCGATTCCCAAAGAAAAGAGTAATAAAGGCCCGGCCTTAGCGCTGGGCTTTTTAGTTTTAATCGAGAGGAGATTGACCATGGCATTGTGGGGAGGAAGATTCACCGAGGGGCCGGATCAGCGTTTTAAGGCCTTTAACGATTCACTGCCCTTTGACAGCCGGATGGCCGTTGAGGATATTGAAGGCTCGATGGCCTGGGCCCGCGCCATCTCTAAGGCCGGAGTGTTAAGCGCTGAGGAAGTGGAGCGCCTTGAAAAGGCCCTAAATGAGCTCTTAACCGAGGTGAAGGCGGATTTAAAGGCGGTATCAGAGGCAGGGGATGAGGATATTCATTCCTACGTGGAGCGCCGTCTCATTGAAAAGGTGGGCGATCTGGGCAAGAAGCTGCACACGGGACGCTCACGCAACGATCAGGTGGCCCTTGATCTGAAGCTCTGGTGCCGTCACGCGGTAGAGGAGTTAAGAAAGGCCCTGACCCATTTAGAGCGCACCTTAGTGGAATGCGCCCGCCGTCACGAGGGGCAGATTTTCCCCGGCTACACGCATTTACAGCGCGCCCAGCCGGTAACCTTCACGCACTTTATCCTTGCTTACGTGCAGATGTTTGAGCGCGATTATCAGCGCCTCGGCAATGCCCTGACGCTGATGTCCACCTGCCCGTTAGGCTCGGCGGCCCTGGCCGGTACCGCCTACGCGGTGGACCGCGAGGCCCTGGCTGTGGATCTGGGCTTTGAGAGAGCTACCTCCAACAGTCTTGACGCGGTTTCCGATCGCGATCACGTGATGGAGCTCTTATCCTGCGCGTCCATTTCGATGGTGCACTTATCGCGTCTGGCTGAAGATCTCATCATTTACAACTCGGGCGAGGCCGGCTTTATTGAGCTTTCCGATAAGGTGACTTCGGGCTCGTCGCTGATGCCGCAGAAGAAAAATCCCGATGCCTTAGAGCTCATTCGCGGCAAGTGCGGGCGCGTGGTGGGTGCCCTAAACGGCATGCTCGTCACCATGAAGGCTCTGCCCATGGCTTATGATAAGGATCTGCAGGAGGATAAGGAACGTCTCTTTGACGCCGTGGATACCTGGCACAGCTGCCTTGAGATGATGGCCTTATGCTTTGAGGATCTGAAGCTTAGGGACACCAACGTGGTGAAGGCCGCGAAGGGCGGTTATTCCAATGCCACGGAGCTGGCCGATTACCTCGTGGGTAAGGGGATCCCCTTCCGTCAGGCCCACGAGATCGTGGGTCAGGCGGTGCTTTACGCCATTGCCCACAACAGGGCCTTAGAGGAGCTCTCCGTCGATGAGATGGAGCAGTTCTCGCCTGTCATCGGCGGTGACGTTTACGAGTGCCTGCGCCTTGAGAACATTATCAATAAGCGCAACATCAAGGGCGGTACCGCTCCGGCTCAGAGCCGCCTTGAGATTGAGGCTCTTGAGAAGCTCTTAGCCGCGCGCGCTTAAAGAGGATCTGCCTGAAACTTAAAAGCCCCCGCCTGACCGGCAGGGGCTTTTTGGTGTGCGCGGCATGCACGCAATCCAATGGGTGCAAGTCCCTGGACCAGCTGTACAGAGCAAGGTCGAAGCCCAACACAAGGTGGATGCTGTGAGGCATTGGCTGAAAGAAGTGTGAAGGCATGACCCAAGAGCTCCGACGAACAGAAATCGCATCAGGCCGATAAGCCGGGAGAGCCTCCCAAACAAGGCGTAACCCAAAACTGTAACGTAAGGCAGCAACGGTAAATGCGGCGGAGCCGGGTTAAGGATTAGCGTCGCTTACCCGCGGAGGTCTAACAGGTAGCACAGCGCTATAGGTAAAGCCGAACTGTTAGAAGTCAGATGAGGTCGTAGTAGCTGTGAGTATCAGTGAAGGACCAAAACATTATAGGTGCAAAAGCGCGCAAAACTGCAAATGACGAAACGAACCACCGAAAACAAAGGAAACCTAAGACATAGGCAAGCCGAACGTACACCGGCGGAAGCGAGGAAACTCGTCAGCAAATGTAAAGGAGTGGAGTCGTTTAGCATATAGCAAACAAGTAGCACAAGGATCATCCAAATGGCAACTTTAGAGGCAATACCTGGGTACGATAACATCAAGAGTGCAGCACTTGCAGTTCGCAGGAACAAAGGCGCAGCCGGTGTTGATGGCATGAAACCAAATGATCTTATCAAGTGGTTTTATGACCATCCGTACATGTTGACAGAGTCCATTCGGAGCGGTAAATACAAACCGCAACCAATCAAAAGAGTATATATCCCAAAACCAAACGGTGAGAAAAGACCACTTGGAATATCAACTGTGGTAGACAGAACAGTACAAGCCGCTGTAGCAAATGTGCTACGTGATGAGTACGAAAGTCAATTCTCAGATAATAGCCACGGCTTCCGCCCTAACAGGGGTTGCCACACCGCTATAAATCAAGCGCTTAAGTACGCCAATGAAGGCTACACTTACGCGGTAGATTTAGACTTGAGAAAATTCTTTGACACAGTTAACCACAGTAAGATGCTTCAAGTACTTCACAAAACCGTTAAAGACTCACGTGTGATGCAACTTATCAGCAGAATGCTGAAAGTTAAAGTCATGGAGGACGGTAAGTGCACTAAGTCACAAATCGGTCTCCCACAGGGGTCAGCTGTCAGTCCTGTACTAGCAAACATCCTGCTCAATGAACTGGATCAAGAGCTTGATAGAAGAGGACACAAGTTCGTAAGATACGCCGACGACATGGTAATTCTATGCAAGAGCCAAAGAGCGGCGGAAAGAGTACTTGAAAGTGTAACCAAGTTTATCGAAGATAAACTCTTTCTCCAGGTAAACAAGGAGAAAACACACGTAAGTGAGCTAAGCCCTAAGGTTAAATTCCCAGGCTTTGGTTTCTTACAAAGAAAAGACGGCATATGGGTGGCCACAGTGCACGCCAAAAGCCGGGCAAAGTTTCGCGACAAAATGCGCGAAATCCTCGACCGGAGGTGTCCCAAAGGTATCGAAGCGACACAAAAGCTCTTTAATTCCGTTCTAAGGGGATGGGTGAACTATTACAAGATAGCCATTAGTAAATCCTACGGGGCAAATGAAGATGGCTGGATTCGTCGTAGGATACGTCAAATCTACCTTAAAACATGGAAAAGGAACTGGACACGCTTTGAGAAAATGTGGGCATTGCATGACAATGCTCCTGAAATGGAGATGCGATGTGCAGAAGTAGCTTTCTCTCATGAAGCCTACTGGTCTAGGGCTAGAACGGCAAACAGCGTTCTAACCAATGAAATACTCTATAATGAAGGTTGGCAAACGATCGTTGCTCTCAAAGCATAAAGAAGGGAGCAATCAAACTATAATGGGGAGCCGTGTGCGGTAAAGTCGCACGCACGGTTCTGAGGGAGGGGCAAGGCGCTAAACGCCATCCCCTACCCCTATTTAAGGGGTAAAACGCAGCGGGGAGCCTAATTTAAAACCGTGGTAATGAAATCGGTGACGAAGTAACCGCCTAAGACCAGCCAGATAAAGAGCATGAAGGCCAGCAGGAAGGGTTTGGCACCGGCGGCTTTGAACTTGTCAAAGGAAGTGTCGGTACCGAGGGCGGTCATCGCCATGGTGAGCATAAAGGTGTCGATAAATTCGATGGTGCCGTTTAAGGGAATGTCCTTTACGCTCTCTGCGTCAAAGATCCCCTGCAGCAGGGTGTTAACGCAGATGATGCCGATGAAATAGAAGGCAAACCACGGGATGGTGACTTTGTTTTTGACGCGCTGACCGTCAATGACCACGCTCTTGCGGTACTTAGCGAGGATGAGGCTCATGACCACGAGCACGGGGGCGAGCATCATGACGCGGATCATCTTGGTAATGGTGGCGTCACCGGCGATCCCCAGGGCATCGGTGGGATCCATGGCGTTACCGGCACCGGCAACATGGGCCACTTCGTGGAGCGTTGCTCCGGTGTAGATGGCCACGGCGCTGTCGGAAAGCCCATCTAGAATCCCGGCGCGGTACAGGATGGGATAGAGGAACATGGAGATGGTGCCGAAGATTACCACTGTGGAGACGGCGACGGCGGTTTTGCTGCTGTCGCAGCGTACCACGGGCTCGGCACCGAGCACGGCGGCGGCACCGCAGATGGAGCTGCCGGTGGCGGTCATTAAGGTCGTTTCGGAGTCAAGGCGGATGACACGGCCTAAGATGATACCGAGGCCGAGCGTGCCGCAGACGATGATGAGATCGACGAAAACGGCCTGCAGACCCACAGCGGCGACATCGGTTAAGGTCAGGCGGAAGCCGTAGAGCACGATACCGCAGCGCAGGATCTGCTTGGTGCAGAACTTAAGGCCCGGCGTCCAGCTCTGCGGCAGGCGGCTTCTTAAGGTATTGGCGTAGACCATGCCGATGATGATACCCATGATAAGCGGGCTCAGGGACAGGGATTTAATAAAGGGCAGGGAAGCAAGGAAGAAGGCAACTACGGCGAAGATAGCCATCAGCGCCAGTCCCTTGAAGGTTCCTGAGGAGAATTCCACCTTGGACATATACCACCTTGTGACAATGTAAGAAACTGTGCTAAGGATAGAGGCAGGAGCGCGTTTTGGCTAATGGTATTTTATTATTCAGAATAACTTAAGGTTATACAGATGGCTGGCAGTTATCCATGGTGAAGGCAGCGAAGCTCTCGGCCAGAGGCGGGAGAGGACCGCGGGGCATAACGAGGGAGAAAGAACGTTTAAAACTTAAGGAGCTTAAGGGAAGGACGGTGAGCTGCCCGAGGGTAAGTTCGTTTTCAAGCGCCGCCCTTGAGATGATGCCTACCGCCTGAGAGTTGCGCAGGTATAACTTTATGGCCTCGGTGCTGCCTAAATAGAGTCTGACCTGACAGTCCGAGAGCGTGAGGTGATGGTGCGAGAGCTCATTTTCAATGACCTCGAGAGTACCGGAGCCGCGCTCGCGCAGCACTAAAGGCAGGGAGAGGAAGGTTTTTTCCGTCACGGGCGTGGGATAGGAGTGACGGGGCGAGGCGACCACGCACAGCGCGTCATCCATAAAGGGACGGTACTGAAGATGGGAGGCGTGATGTACGCCCTCGACCATGCCAAGGTCAATCAGCCGGTCATCGAGGGCGCTTTCAATAAAGCGTGAATTGCCGCTGACGAGGCTTACCTCAACCTGAGGGTAGAGTTCGTTAAAACGGGCGATAATGCGGGCGATGACATATTGCGCGATGGTGGTGGAGGCTCCGATGCGTAATTTACCCATGTGTGCGTGGGTTAAAAGGTGCATGGTGTAGTCAAGCTCGTCGTAGGAGCTCTGAATGCGCGTGGCCTTGTCAAGCAGGATCTGCCCGGCAAGGGTCAGGGAAAGTGAGGAGCCGCGGCGGTCAAAAAGGCGTACCCCGTAAGTGCTCTCAAGGAAGGCAATATGTTTGGAAATGGCAGGCTGCGAGATAAAGAGCTCTTCGGCGGCCTTGGTGAAACTTAAGTTACGGGCGGCCGCGATAAAGACCTTTAAGCGAAAATCGTCCATACCCTGACTCCTGTCTTTTAGGCATTGTAGCCTCTGTAAAGACAAATAACCACGGCAGGGGCCGTGGTTCTTGCAAACAGGAACGTATTGTGGAAAGTGTCAGAAAAGTTAGTGTCTGCCTTTACGCACCTCCTTAGTTAGGATGTCGAGATCGGTAATGGCCTGACGGTGTTCGTCACGGAGCGTGGCCGCGGGACCGAAACTCCTGACAAAGGCTACGATCTCGGGGGTGGAACAGGTGGTCAGGGTTAAGGTCACCCCGCCGTCCTCCCTCTCTGTCAGGATCTGATGGGCCGCAAAGACGCGCTCACGGATGTAGTCGGAAGCCGCCCCCTTTTCAAAGTCGATGTGATAGGTAACGGGATCGTGCCACGTAAGCCCGAATTCACGCGGATCATCCTCGGGGATGGCAAAATGACGCCTGCCTTCAAGCACCGTGACGTTATGAATACGGTGCACGGCAAAATAAGTCAGATGGCGGCGCGTTTTACGATCGACATCAAGGATGGCCCCGAACACGTACAGGGTTCCTGACATGGAGAGAAACTGCGAGGGCGAGAAGCAGTGCGTGCGGCAATGCTCGCGGCCGGCGGCGCGGTATTCCACGAGGCACAGTCCCTCGTTGTCGATAAGGTTCAGCAGCGCGGTAATTTTGGCGTAATGGGGCGTGTAGTCAATATAGCCCTTGGAGTAAAAACGGAAATGTCCTAAGGGGTCGCTGTTGTTGTGAGGCGGCAGCATCTCCTGACGGTGCACCGAGAACTCAAGGAGCGCGCGATCAAGACTTTCCTTGACCTGATCGGGAAGATAGGCGTCGGCTAACTCGCGGCAGATGGCGAGATAGCGCAAATCCTGAGTGTTGAGCTGCTGGGCGAGAAGATGCCGGTTAGGCTTCAGGGGGCGCAGCCGGTAATAGCGCTGTTTGCCCTCGCGCTCGGTCTCAAGGCTCTCGCCTACCACGCGCTCAATTTCCTCAGCCAGGCGGCGCACCGTCTGCGGCGAGCATTTAAGGCGCAGGGTAAGATCGGTCTGATAGTGCTTCTCGCCATCCGAGAGCAGGATGAGAAAGAGCTTTAAAACCTTGACCGAAACGCTCACGTCAGTGTCCTGTTTAGCGGGCATAGTGCCTCCTTCAAAGCGGACACCCCACGGGCTTGTGCCCCAGCAAATCTAACCTCACCAACCGTTAAGGATAAGGAAGGGGTGTCCATGCCCGCACTATACGCAGCGACCTTTCCAGACTATGGAAGCGTTAATTAAAAAATACACGATCTGCAAAAATTGTGACTAAGATCGCGAAACGAGTGGAAGTATAGAAAGAAGGCCTGAACGGAAAAGGCGCACGGAGGTGCGCCGGTACAGTAATCAGGTACGGCCCGTGGAACCAAAGCCTCCCTCGCTGCGGGGGCTCTTTTCAAAGTCCTCCACGACCTTAAAGGAGGCGCGGACAATGGGGACGATTACCATCTGCGCGATGCGCTCGCCCACGGGAATGAGATAGTCCGTGTTCGAGCGGTTCCACAGCGGGACCATGAGCGGTCCCTGATAGTCCGAGTCGATAAGACCCGTGAGATTACCAAGGACGATGCCGTGTTTGAAACCAAGTCCCGAGCGCGGCAGAACCGTAGCGCACAGGTTAGGATCGCGCAGGTAAACAGCAATCCCGGTGGGACAGAGTAAGGTCTCCCCTGCCTTAAGCCACGTGTCCTGTTCGGGCATGGCCCTTAAGTCAAGGCCTGCGGAGCCTTCCGTGGCATAAGCGGGGAGGGCGTAACGGCCCTCCCTTAAACGCGGATCAAGGATCTTGAGTGCGACTTCGACGCTCACGTCAGGCTCCTTTACGCACGGCCTCGAAAATGAGATCCACGAGGCGTGAGGCGATCACGCTCTTGGGGGCCTTGTCGAGATCCGCGACCTTGCCGTCGCGGTCAAAGACGCTGACGGCATTATCATCGCTGTTAAAGCCGATGTCCTGGCGTGAGACGTCATTGAGCACGATGAGATCGAGGTTCTTGCGCGTAAGTTTCTCTTTGGCGTGCTCTTCGGCATGATCGGTCTCGGCGGCAAAACCCACCGTGAAGGGACGCTTTTCGAGGTGGCCCACGTAGGAGATGATGTCCTCGTTCTTGATGAGGGTCAGCGTAAGGCTGTCACCGGTCTCATCCTTGGTGATCTTCTTATCGTAAACGTATGCAAGACGGTAATCGGATACGGCCGCGCAGCCAATTACTACCTGGGCGTCGGTTACCTGATCTTTCACTGCGTTAAGCATGTCGGCAGCGGAGCGCACGTTGATGCGCTTCACACCCTGCGGGCAGGGCAGATGCGTGGGGCCTGAAATCAGGGTCACGTCAGCGCCGGCGGCACGGGCGGCCTCGGCTAAGGCGTAGCCCATCTTGCCCGAGCTCTTGTTGGTGATGACGCGCACTGGATCAATGGGCTCCTCGGTGGGGCCTGCCGTGATCACAACCTTAAGTCCAGCGCCCTGAGCCTTGGGCAGCAGTCGTGTCTGCGCCAGGGATAAGGGGGCCTCGGGGGAGGGCAGGTACTGACCGAAGCCTGCGAAGGCGATCCCCTCACGGGGGTTGAGGAGCGCGCAGACGATATTGTAAATATCCTCCACGGGGCGCATTCTGCCCACGCCCTGGGTGCCGCAGGCTAACTCTCCCTCCTCTGGGGAGATGATGATAAAGCCTCTTTTGCGCAGGGTCTCCAAATTGGCCTGCGTGGCGGGATTTAAATACATGCGGCTGTTCATCGCGGGGGCGATGACGGTACGGCAGGGGGCGGCTAACACCGTGGCCGTGAGCATATTGTCCGCCATGCCGGCGGCTAATTTGGCGATAGTCTGGGCGGAGGCAGGGGCGATGACAATGAGATCGGCATGGGCGGAGAGCTCAATGTGCCCGATGTCACTGGCCTCATTGAAGATTTCCGTGCTGACCTTATGTCCCGATAGAGCCTCAAAGGTAGCCGGGGCCACTAATCTGCAGGCCGCTTCGGTTTCTGCCACGTAGACGTCGGCACCGCCTTTGACAAAGAGGCGTAACAGTTCACAGGCTTTGTATGCGGCGATGGATCCGGTGACACCGAGAACGAGTTTACGATTGTCCAATTGCATTCTTTATCACTCCCTCAAAAGTACTCAACGCTTCTTTAGCATATACGAAGGCGCTTTCTGGCTTTATCTTCGCGTGTATGAATTGGGGCGTTGATCGCTAATCTGATTACTAACATGGTAGCTGAGTGGCAGATTTTAAAGAAGGCATGATGCGGAAGGCGGGGATCAGACTGTGAACTCCTCCCCCATGAGCTTCAGCTCATGGGAGGAGTTCACAGAAAACCGGGTGCTCAAAAGAGCGGCCTTCACGGATCTAAGTCTCAGTGAGGTCTATGCTCAAAGGGAGGAGTATGCCAGCCGTATTGAGAGAGTAAATCCTTTCCGTCTCCCTGAAGGGTTTAAGAGAGCGCGTGAGTACGGGGCTTCAGAGTCTTGCCGTACAGCCATCACCGCGGAGAGTGGAATAGCCGCCTGAGAGACGCTGCACTTCAATCTGGGTGATGATGCGTTCCTTGACCTTGTCAATGTGGGAGATGACGCCAATCAGCTTGCCTTCGCGGTGCAGGGATGCGAGGGTGTTCAGGGCGCTGTCGAGGGCTTCGTCGTCAAGGGAGCCGAAGCCTTCGTCAAGGAAGAGGGAATTGACCTCGACGGTGTCGCTGGCCATTCGCGAGAGACCTAAGGCCAGGGCGAGGCTGACGATAAAGGTTTCGCCTCCTGAAAGGTTGGACGTGGGGCGGCGGGTACTGAACTGATAGAGATCGCGCACCTCAATATCTAAGGGACGGCGGGGATCGGCGCTTTTGACTAACTGATAGCGATCGCTTAGAAGGCGCAGCTGTTCGTTGGCGCTGGCAATGAGATATTCAAGGGAAATACCCTGGACAAACTTGCGGTATTCCTTGCCGTCCGCCGATCCGATGAGTTTGTTGAGGCGTTCGTAACGCAGGTAGGTTGCTTCCTGAGCTTCAATCTCCCGTAACTGCTCTTTCGCGCGCTGCTGATTTGCATAGTGCTGACGCAGTTCGTTAAGCAGAGCTCCGCGTTCTTCGCTAAAGGCGCGGATAGACGCATCGTTTGCAGAAAGCTCCTCCCGCAACTGCTCCTCGGGACGTTTATCCTGAAGCATTGCGGTCAGCTCACGCTGCGTGGCGGCATTGGCCGTGAGGCTGCTCTGCAGCTCAATGCTCTGCGTGTTAAGAACCTCCTGAAGGGCTTTGAGACGGGCAAGCTCGGCGTCACTGACCCTGATGGCCGTGAGGAAGTCCTGTTCCGAAAGGTCATCTGTCCTGAGACGTTCCTGAAATGCGTTCTGAGAGTGTTCTAAAGCACTCTGCGCTATCGAGGCGTGTTCTCTGGCCGACGTGAGCTTGCCGTTGAGATCGGCTAAGGTCTTTTCAAGGCGGGTCTGATCCTCCTTAAGGGTGTTAAGGCGCTGCGTGGCCCTGTTAAGTGCCGTATCGAGGCAGGCCTGATAGTCCTTAAGATCGGGGGCTGCGCATAAGCTAAAGCGTTGGTGATGCAGAGCGTTAAAGCGCTGCTCCTCAGCCTGTGCCTGTTCCTGAAGCCGGTGAAGAGCCTCACGGTGCAAAGTGAGATCGTGCCTGAGGATTTCGTGGCGGGAGAGAGCGGAGCTGACCTGTTCTCTGAGCGTATCGCGCCGTTTACTTTGCTTAAGATAGGTATCGGCACGCCCACGCAGACTCTCTAAGGCTTTCTCTAAGGATAACAGCGTATCCTCAGGGCTTTCAGTGTCAGGAAGAGTTGCCTCAAGGTGCACTAACTCAAGAGAAAGGGCCGTGAGAGCGGAGTGCAGTGCGTCAGAGCGTTCTGCAAGAGCTTCCCTGGCCTTAGTTTCAGCGGCGGTTTTTTCACTGAGGGTCGTGTTCAGGGCCGTAAGTATAAGCTCCAGCTTATTCAGGGATTCACGATCGCTTTCGAGCCTGCTTTGCAGAGACTGCAGCTCTTTAAGGGCTTTACGGTACTCCTTTAACAGGGAGGTAAGCGCGGCCTGCCGTTTGAAAAGCCCGTCCACACAGGAGGGAAGGGAGCTCTCCTCAAGATCGGCGGGCGTAAGGTTTAAGGCCCTGAAGGCGCTGTCTGCAAGGAGCGCGCTCTTAAGAGAGTCTTTCTCTGTAAGTAAGGTCTCCTGAGAGGAGAGGCACTGCTTTACGGAGCTCTGATGATGCTGAAGCTCAGCCGTGAGTCTTACCTCGGTGAGGTTAAGCTCCTGCAGGTTCGCATTGATCTCTGCAAGTTCCGTTTTTAGATCCTTTAAGAGGTCCTCGTCGCTGTCCGTTAAGGTGAGGTCCGCATCCTTTAAGAGCGGGTGCTCGGTACTGCCGCATAAGGGGCAGGGCTTTCCGTCGTGTAACTCCGCGCGCAGCTTATCAAGGCTCATGACCTTGCGCTTAAACTCACAGAGCTCTTCCTGATGCGTGACTTTAAGGGAGGTAAGCTCCTGTGCGTGGGAGAGTCCGCTCTTTTGCGCTGTAAGGGCGGTAAGTGACGCTTCAATCCCGGTGAGATCTGCTTCCTCTTTCTGGTGTAAGGCTGCAAGCTCTGCAAGCTGTGAGTTGAGATCCTGAAGTTTGCCGAGTCTGGGTAACAGCGTGGCTAAATGCGCGCTTTCCTCTTCCAGCGTCTCGGGATCACGGCCCTCCGTCAAAGCGTCAAGCCGTGATTTAAGCCCGTCAAGCTTACGGGCCTCGCGTGCGGTTGCCTGTGTCTTCTGATTAAGCTGTGCCTTCTGGGTTTCTGCCTGTTCTGCAAGTTCCGCGATGGTATTAGTTAATGCTTCTAAATCCTGACCGGCTTTAAGGCCGGCACGGTATTCGTCTTTGAGAGCCTCTAATTTAGCGCTATGGCGCGCCAGAACCTCTGGCAGGGAGGCGTCGGACAGGTGTGTCTCTAAAAAGCTTTCGCTCTCCTGAAGAGCGTGCTGAGCCTTATTAAGGGCCGCTGTGACACGGTTAAGCTCTGCGTCCATGGCCTCAGTCTGAGCGGTGCTTTCGGAAAGCTCGCGCTCCCTCTGAGAGCGTTGCTCGGTAAGCGAGGCGAGCTTACTTTCAAGACTAAAGAGTTCGGGGGCGATCGCCTTAAAAGCCTGTTGAGTTTGCGTGGCTTCCTTAAGAGCCTGTGCGGCCGCATCTGCCTGAAGCGCACTTTTCTGAAAGCCGGTGTTCTGCTTCTCAAGGGCCGCGGTGAGGGTGGTAATCTGCTCCGTTACCTGTTTTGCTTCTCGCTCACGCTCCTGCAGGGAGGAGTAAAGAGGAGAGATCTGCCTGGCCTTTCCTGCCATGGTGATGAGGGCTGCGGAAGGCAAAAAGGCACGGCGGCGGTTCTCAAGCTCCTGCTGTTTAGCCCCAAGCTCTGTCTGCTTGTTAACTGCCGCGTGCAGATCGGTATAGAGCTTTAAGTCAGCGTTAAGAGCGTTCTGGCTAAGCTGCAGCTTCAGGGTGGCGGCATGGAGACTCTCGCGCTGCTGTTCCTTGGCCTTAACCGTCTCCTCGTCAAGGAGCGTTATGTTAGAGAGAGCTTCCTTAAGGTGCGTAAGTTTCTCGCGGGCCTCGCGGGTTTTTTCAAAGACAAAGCCGGAGATCTGCGAATAGAGCACGGTACCGGTGAGCTTTTCTAAAAGCTCCGAGCGCTGATTGACGTCGGATTTGAGAAAGCTGGCAAAATTACCCTGGGAGAGCAGCATCGACTTGGTGAACTTGTCAAAATCAAGGCCCGTGACCTTTTCTACAGCATTGACGACGTTCTTGCCGCTTTCGATCTCCTCTGAAGGCTGTAAATCCGGCGTGGATCTGAGAAGTTTGTGGGTCTTTTTCTGCAGCTGACCTGAGGCTTGGTTACGGGCGCGGTGCTGCTCAAAGGAGGCCAGGTAAAACTGTCCTCCTGCCTCAAAGAAGACCCGGGCCTTACAGTTGCCGGTACCGCGGCTCATGATCTCGTTGCTGCCGCCCACCTCGGCAAGGCGCGGGGTCTTGGAGTAAAGGGCAAGGCAGATGGCGTCAAGTAAGGTGGATTTGCCCGCGCCCGTTGGGCCGGTGATGGCGAAGATCCCGTTGGCGGCAAAGGCTTCGGCGGTAAAGTCGATGGAGAATTCGCCTTTAAGGGAATTGAGATTTTCGAGGATAACCTTGAGGATCTTCATGCTTCAGCCTCCTGCTCGTTCATCATGACGCGCAGCTCGTGATAGGTGTCAATAAGGGAGGCTCGCTCCTCATCCGTAAGCTCTTCCCTGTCAAGACGTTTTAAAAAGACGGTCTCCTCGTTGAGAGAGGACAGATCCATGCTCTGTGTTTCCTCCTCACTTAAGGTGCCGGCGAAAACGCGCTGATCCTTGATGCGCACCACCTCAAGTTCCGAGTCCTGAATGAGCGTGCCGATACGCTCTTCAAGCGCTTCCCGCACGTCCTGACCGGTGACGATGATCTCCACTAAGGCACGGGTGCCGCTTTGTCGCAGCGCGGCGAGCTTAGAGGTGATTGCCTCAAGATCACCCTTTACCTGACAGAGCTGTTTGTAGCGCGGAATGGGGAGGTAACTTACCTTGCGCTCCTCCCTGTCTAAGGAGAGAAGCACAAAGTGCTTGTCCCCGGTTTCCGAAAATCCCATAGGAAGGGGGGTACCGGAGTACTGAATAAACTCGTTTCGGTTGACCTGCTGTGGCACATGGAGATGACCCAGGGCGACGTAGGCATAGCGCGTGTCAAAGGCCGAGGCATCAATGTGACTTAAGGATCCCACGAAGAGCTCGCGCACGCCGTCATCCTCAAGAGAGATCCCTCCTGCGGTAAAGAGATGGGCCATCGCCACGGCGGGAACGCTTACCTTAAAATCAGCCTCAAGTTTAGCCTGCATGCTGAAGGCTACGTCAGCCACGGCCTTTAAATGATCGGCAACGGCGGAGCGGTAGGCTAGATTGCGGGCAGTTTCATCCTCTTCAAGGTAAAAGCGGCGGATCTCCCTTTCACGGATATAGGGGGTGGCCGCGACGATAAGATAGGGCACGCCCTGTTCATCCTTAAGTACGAGTACTTCCTTTTCAGGATGCAGGGCGTCGATGCAGTGCACTAAGGAAACGTGGCAGAGGGTCTCAAGTAAGGTACGCGGGGCGTTTAAAAAGGCCGGGGAGTCATGATTGCCGGCGATGATCACGGTGTGCTTTAAGGGCGTGAACTGTAATTCGCGCAGAAAGGTGTAGTAGAGACGCTGCGCCTCGGTGGTGGGCAGGGTGGTGTCAAAGACGTCGCCTGCGATGAGCAGTACGTCCACCTGTTCGCGCACGATGGTTTCCTTAAGCTCTGTGAGAAGCTTAAGAAACTCGTCATAGCGGCTGACGTTATAGAGGCTTTTGCCCAGGTGTAAATCGGAAGTGTGCAGGATTTTGAGCATGATGGCTTATGTCGCATGTAAACACATAAGCCTTAGTATATCCCGCTATGCGTGTCCTATACCGTCACCACGTTAACGGAGGCTTTCTGAAAGTTCTCTAAAGCCACCTCTGAAAGTCCCGTGTCCGTGATGATGAGATCGAGATCCTCGGTCTTCACGGCAAGGTAGGTAGCCACGTGCCCGTATTTAGAAGAATCGCTGATGAGGATGCGCTTCTGCGAGCTCTTGACCGCCGCCTGCTTTACCACCACCTTGTTCTGATCGGGAGTGGTGACGCCGCGGATATCAAACGAGGGCGCTGACAGAAAAGCCACGTCAAAGGATAGGGAAAGCAGGGTGTTCGCCGCCAGATGTCCCACCGAGGAGCGGTTTTCCTTCTGCACCACGCCCCCGGCGTGAATCAGGGTATGACGCGTGTGCGGCAGCAGGTAATTGATGACTTCAAAGTCATTGGAGGCGATGGTCAGATTGTGAAAGGCATCGAGATTCTGCGCCAGCGCGAGGGAAGTGGTTCCCGCGTCCAGATAAATGCAGGAATTATCGCTTATGTATTTACAGGCCTCTTTGCCGATGCGCGCCTTTTCCTCGGCGCAGAGCGTTTCCTTAATCTGATGGGAAGGTTCCGTGGTTAAGCGGCGCGTTAACTGTACCCCGCCCGTCACCGTCACGACGAGGCCTTCCTTTTCGAGATTCTGCAGATCGCGTCTTACCGTCATATGCGATACGTCAAGGCGCTCGACTAATTCACTGATACTGATCACGCCCTGATCTTCAAGGATCTTGAGAATCATCTGCCGGCGCTGTGCGGGGATCATCTGCGCTCTCTCCTGTACTTTCACATCCTGACTGAAACTAAATGTTAACTTTTGCAAAGTTTAACATCAAGACTTTTCCGTCTCTTAAAGCCTGAAACGCTCTTTTTTATCGCTTTTATGATGGTGAAGCGTGAGCCGCGACGCCGGCTTGCAGGTCGTGTATAGACAGATCATTGGAGCTTAAATCTTTCTTTATAGAAAAATTCCAAAAAATCTTCACAAATATCACTCTTTTTCTAACAAAAATTAACACAACATGATCTCTATCACATATTTTCACGAAGGCGATGCATAAAATCACACTAGTTATCATTTAAAGCTCATTTTTTCACAATACAACACAGGTGACTAAGCCATGATTAAGTTGGGCGTGATTGCAGATGATTTCACGGGCGGTACCGATATTGCTTCCTTCCTGGTGGCTGAAGGTTTATCCACCCTGCAGGTCATCGGCGTGCCGCAGGATACTCAGGAGATCACTGCCGATGCCGTGGTGGTGAGCCTCAAGAGCCGTTCCTGCCCGAAGGAGGAGGCGATCCGCGACAGTTTAGAGGCGGTACGCTATCTCAGGGCGCAGGGCTGTGAGCATTTCTTCTTTAAGTACTGCTCCACCTTTGACTCCACCGCCGAGGGCAATATCGGCCCCGTGACGGACGCTCTGATGCAGGAGCTGGGGGTGAAGACCACGGTTATCTCCCCGGCTCTGCCGGTTAACGGCCGTCAGGTCTATCAGGGCTATCTCTTCGTCAAGGGACAGCTTATCGCCGAGTCCCCGATGAAGGATCATCCCGTCAATCCCATGCGTGATTCCTCTTTAAAGCGCCTCATGGAAATGCAGTCTCAGGGCAAGTGCGCCATCATAAGTCATGACGTGCTCGTTAAGGGACCCGCGGCCCTCAGGGCGGAGCTGGAGCGTTTAAGCGCTGAAGGTTACGCTTACGTCTCCTTAGACGCCATCGATGATCGCGATCTCGAGGTGCAGGGCGAGGTGCTTAAGGATTACACCCTGGTGACGGGCGGATCAGGTCTTGGCAAGGCGATCGCCCGCGCCCTGTTAAAGGGCACGGAAGCTAAAGCCGCCACGCAGAAGGGTGAACCCAATTACCGCAGAACCGTTGTGCTATCGGGTTCCTGCTCGGCCATGACGCAGGCCCAGGTCAAAACCTATCAGGGTAAAGCTCCCTCCTTTGCCGTGGATATCGCCCGCTGCGTGGGATCACAGGCTGAGGTCGAGGCTTATGCCCGCGAGGTCTTAGCCTTCGTGCAGGAAAACTCTCAGGGTGAGGGTAAGGATGCCCCCCTGGCCCCGCTCGTGTATGCCACCTCCGATCCTGACAAGCTCCATCAGATCCAGGCTCAGTACGGTGCTAAAGCCTCCTCGCAGGCTATTGAAAACTTCTTCTATACCTTAGCGGGACTGCTCAAGAGCGCCGGATTCTGCAAATACGTCATTGCAGGCGGCGAAACCTCAGGGCAGATCACTAAGGCCTTAGGCGTGGCGGGCTTTTACATCGGACCCTCCATCGCTCCCGGCGTGCCGTGGGTCAAGGCCATTAACGCGGATATCTCGCTGGCCTTAAAGTCCGGCAACTTCGGGGATGAGAATTTCTTTGAATACGCACAGCGCGTTTAGGAGTCACTTATGACCGCAACTCTTGATGAATTAAAGGACGAGCTCATCCGCATGGGCAAAGTCCTGTTTGAAAAGGGCTTAAGCAACGGATCGGCGGGCAACCTCTCCTTAAGGGGACCTGACGGTAAGTATCTCATGACCTACACCGGCTGCAGCTTAGGTGCCTTAGAGAAGGACAAGCTTTCCGTCATTGACGGGGAAGGTAATCTCCTTGAAGGCGCGAAGCCCACCAAGGAGTACCCCTTCCACCTTGCCTATTACAGGGTCAATCCATCCGTGAACGCCATCGTGCACACGCACTCCATTTACGCCACGGCTTATGCCTGCCTGGAGCACGCTAATCCCGGGGACGTCTTAAAGCCCATGACCCCGTATTTAGTCATGAAACTTGACCGCGTCATCCTGACCCCCTACCGTAAGCCTGGTTCCATCGAGATCGCCGAGGATATCGCCTCTCACGGCGACGGCCACAAGGCCTATCTCCTTGCCAATCACGGCATGGTGGTGGGCGGCAAGAACGGCACCGACGCGCTTAACAATGCCCAGGAATTAGAGGATGACTGCCATCTCTACTTCCTCACTCAGGGCTGCAGAGTGCGTTATCTCACCGACGCTGAAGTGAGCGCTTTAAGGAAATAGCCATGCTGAAATTTGCCGTCAATCTCTCCATGCTCTTTCAGGATCTCCCCTTAAAGGAGAGATTTGAGCGTGCCGGGAAATGCGGATTCAAGGCCGTGGAGCTCTTATGGCCCTATGAGCTGTCTATCCCGGAATTTAAGGTCCTGTTAGAGGCGCATCACCTTAAGTTAGCGCTCTTTAACACCCGCGCCGGGGAAATATCCAAAGGGGAGTGGGGCCTTGCCGCACTGCCGGGGCGTGAGAGCGAGGCCCGTGCCCATATTGACGAGGCTTTAGAGTACGCCGCGGGGCTTGACTGCCCCACCGTGCACGTCATGGCCGGCGTCGTGAAGGGCCTTGACCGCGAGCGCTGCTTTGAGACCTTAAAGGAAAATGTCGCTTACGCCTGTGAGAAGGCCGCACCTCACGGGATCACCATTACCCTCGAGGCCCTGTGCCCCGCGGTTAAGGAAAACTATCTCTACAAGAGTCAGTACGACACCCTGCAGGTGGTTAAGGATCTGAACCTCAGCAATCTCAAGGTGCAGTACGACTTCTATCACGCACAGCTTGTCGATGGCAATGTCACCGGTTTCCTGACTGAGAACATTGCCTCCATCGGCCACGTGCAGATTGCCTCGGTGCCTGACCGTACCGAGTTCAATCACGGAGAGCTGGACGGCGCTTACTGCCTGCAGCTTTTGGAGAAGCTTCATTATCAGGGCTATATCGGCCTTGAATACAGAAAAGGCGTTTTAGGGGATGAGGACAGCTCTGCCTTTGCCTACCTCTTAAACAGCCCGCTTGCCATGGAATAAGGAGAAAGCCATGAAAGTCGCATTAGTGTATACCGGTGTTACCAAGGAATTAACCGAGATGGTGGAAGCTGAGGTTAAGAAGCAGATCGGTGAGAGTGAAGTGCTCACCCTCTCTGATCCCTCGATCATCGCTGACGCCGTCAAGGCCGGTTACGTAACCCGTTACTGCACTGCCCGCCTCGTGTCCATGTACATGGATGCCATTCACCAGGATGCTGATGCCATCCTCAACATCTGCTCCTCCGTGGGCGATGTGGCCGACAGCTCTCAGGCGTTAGCCCGCTTAACCGGCGTGCCCATCGTGCGCATTGACGAGGAGATGTGCCGCGAGGCCGTCCGTCAGGGCAAGCGTATCGGCGTGATGGCTACCCTCAACACCACTCTCGATCCGACCCGCAACACCGTCTTACGCGTGGCCCGCGAGATGGATAAGCGCGTGGAGATGGTGGACGTGTTAGTCGAGGGCGGTTTTGGCCTTGACCCCAGTCAGTTCTTAGAGCTCATGGCCAAATACGCTAAGGAAATCGCGGACAAGGTGGACGTCATCCTCTTTGCCCAGGGTTCCATGGCTTATGCCGAGGAGCATATCCGCGAAGTTACCGGCAAGGTGGTGCTCTCAAGCCCGCGCTTTGGCGCGTTAGCTTTAAGGCGTGCACTTGAGGTTAAGGGTTTAATTTAGAGGATAAGGCATGAAAAGCTTAAAGTTAGGCGCTTTAGTCAGTGCCATGGTGTTTGCCGGAGCGGCGGTGCTCGCTTCAGGCTGCGGCGGTCAGAGTGACGTGACGGTGATTAAGTTCTCGCATACCCAGAACCCTGGTTCCGTCTCCGATTTAGCCGCGCAGGAATTCAAGAAGTACGTCGAGGAAGCCTCCGGTGGCAAGATGCGCGTGGACATCTTCTCCAACTGCGGCCTCTCGGGCGGCGATCTGACCAAGGCCATCGAGCTTACCCAGACGGGTAACATCGATATTCACAGCTGCGCCCCGGCCAATATCGCCAATTACGATCCGCGTTTCTACGCTTTCTGGCTCCCCTTCCTGTTCCCCGATCAGGAAAGCCTGCTCAAGTTCTGCCATTCGCAGAAGGTGCATGACGAGGTTAACAAGTGGTGTAACGCCATTGAGACCGAGATGTTAGGCATCAATAACGCCGGCTCCCGTCAGATCTCCAACTCCAAGAAGGAGATCCACTCTCCGGCCGACTTAGAGGGCATGAACATCCGCGTCCCGGGTGCCAATGTCTTTATTACCCTCTACCGCGACTACTACGGCGCTAACCCCACCGCCATGGACTTCTCCGAGGTGTACACCTCGCTGCAGCAGGGCACCATTGACGGTCAGGAGAACCCTATCGCCGTGTATGCCTCCTCGAAGTTTGACGAAGTGCAGAAATACGTCTGCTTATGGGACGGCGTGCGTGACACCACCATCTGGATCATGAGCTCCGCGACCCTTGAGGATCTCACCGATGAGGAAGAGCGCATCGTCCGCGAGTCGGCTGCCAAGGCTCTGCAGTGGGGTAATGACTACCTCGCCGCCTCGGAAGGCGACATCATTCAGGGCCTTAAGGAAAAGGGCGTGATCTTCACCGAGCTTACCCCCGAGGAGAAGAACGCTTTCCGTGACAAGGCCGCGGGTATCTTTGACGAGTACCGTGAGAGTATCGGTGCCGACGTCATTGACCTCTTCACCAAGGGTTACCTGGAGGATTAATTATGCGTCATTTCTGGAAGTACTTTGAGGAATACCTCTGTTCGATCGCCCTCATTATCATGGCGCTCATTACCTTCATGAACGTGTTCTCACGTAAGATCACGTGGTTCAACATGTCCTTTACCCAGGAGCTGGTGACCACCATGTTCGTGTGGGTGTGCTGCCTGGCCGCGGCCATGGCCTTCAAGACCAACAGCCATATGGGCTTTTCGTATTTAACCGACAAGCTCACGGGCAATGTCAAAAAGTTCCACACTTATTTACGCGCCACCCTCATCACCTGCAACTACGTCATCTGGTTAGTGTGGGGCATTGACATGGTGATGCGTCAGTTCCGCTATCACATGTTAACCGGCGTGCTGGAGATGCCCATCTGGTTAATCGGTATCGCCATTCCGCTCTCTGCCGTGCTGTCCATTGTCCGTCTGTGGCAGTACACCATGGCCGAGAAGAAGCCCAAGACTGAGATCCAGAGCATTTAGGAGCTAAGACATGACTGAATTAATTCTTTTCGGCAGCCTGGCGATCATGATCTTTATCAACATCCCGATCGCTATCGCCCTGGGTCTTGCCAGTATTTTCACCCTGATTTATACCGGAGATCCCTTAGGCGTCGTGCCCTCGATGATGCAGGCTACGGTACAGAAGTTCACTCTTCTGACCATCCCGCTCTTCATTCTGGCCGGTGCCCTGATGGACTGTGGCGGTATTTCCAAGCGTCTCATCAAGTTAGCTAACTGCTTCTTCGGCGGCATCAAGGGAGGTATGGGGTTCGTGGCTGTGATTGCCGCGATGTTCTTCGCCGCCATCTCCGGTTCGGGTACCGCCACCGTGGCCGCCATCGGTTCCATCCTCATCCCCGCCATGGTGAAGGAAGGCTATGACGCCGGCTTCTCCTCGGGCCTGTCCGCCATTTCCGGCTCCTTAGGCACCGTGATCCCGCCGTCGATTACCTTCATTATCTACGGCATGATCACCGGCGAGTCCATCGGTGACCTGTTCTTCGCCGGTATTGTTCCCGGCATGCTCTTTGGATTCATTCTCTGCCTCTATACCTACTTTATTTCCAAGAAGAACAACTGGGGCGGTCAGGGCAAGATGGCCTCAGGCAAGGAAATCTGGGATGCCTTCATTGACGCTTTATGGGGCCTTTTCTCCCCGATCATCGTCTTAGGCGGTATTTACTCCGGTCTTCTGACCCCGACTGAGTCTGCCGCCGTGGCCGTGATTTACTCCTTCCTTGTGGGTGTCTTCGTCTATAAGGAGATTAAGTTACAGAACTTCCTGCAGTCCTTATTCGCCACGGGCAAGACCACCGGTATCATCCTGCTCATCATCATGAACGCCGGTATCTTCTCCTGGGTGTTAACCGAGCAGGGTATCGCCGCGCGCTTAACCGAGTTCGCCTTATCCTTAACCCAGGACAAGATCGTGATGCTGCTGCTCATCAACATCGTGTTCCTGTGTGCCGGCTGCGTGATGGACAATACCTCCGCCCTCTTCATCTTAGTGCCGATCATCATGCCGATCGCCAAGGCCCTCGGTATTGACATGATCCACTTAGGCGTGGTGCTGGTGCTGAACCTTTCCATCGGTCAGGTGACCCCGCCGGTGGGCCCGAACCTTTACGTGGCCGCAGATATCGCCAAGGTCAAGTTCGAGAGCATCATGAAGGGCGTGACTCCGCTCCTCCTCGTGTCTCTCGTGGCTCTGCTCCTCGTCACCTTCGTGCCGTGGTTCTCGCTCTGCCTGCTTTAGTTTCCATTATCTTCCCCAAGGCTCCCCGCAAGGGGGGCCCTTTGGGACAGGGTTCTGAGGTGCAGAGTCCCGTCCCAAGGTTTAATGATTTTGAGGTGTTTTAAATGCGCGATAAGGTTTTAATCAACGTGGCTCCCGTAGCCGCTACCTGCACGGACATCAATCCCCGTGCCATTGCCGATGACGTCTTAAAGTGCCGTGAGGCCGGCGCGGCCATGGTGCATCTGCACGTGCGCGATCCTCAGGGTAAGCTCACTCCCGATACGGAACTTTTAAACGAGACCTTAAAGCTCATCCGCAAGGACAGCGATATCATTATCGAGGTCTCCACGGGCGGTGTTTCCGATCTCACCATTGAAGAGCGCTGCGCCCCCATTGCCCTTGATCTGGTTGAGGCCTGCTCCTTAAACGTCGGTTCCACCAATTTAGGCGAGGCCGTGTATGTGAACCGCCCGGCCGATGTGCGTTACTGCGTGGAGCAGCTTCTCAAATATCACAAGATCCCCGAGGTCGAGACCTTCGAGATCGGTCACTCCTATCAGACGGGGCTTCTGATGCAGCAGTATCCCATGGTCCGTCCTGTGCTCTTCAGCGTGGTCTTAGGTCATGGCGGTGAGGCTCCGGCCACCCCTGAGGCACTGACGGCGATGCTGTCCATGCTCCCTGAGGAGAGCGTCTGGGGTATCACGCACGCGCACCGCAAGAACTTTGACATTATCGCCGCCGCCTTAGGCATGGGCGCTAAGACCGTGCGCGTGGGCTTTGAGGACAGCGATTACCTCGATGAGGATACGCGTGTCACCTCCAACGCCCCCTTAGTGAAGAAGACCGTCGAGCTCATTCACGCCATGGACAAGGAAGTCATGACCCCTGACGAGGCCCGTGCCTTCCTGCATATCGGTTATTAATCTCTTAAGTGTTATCCTCAGCCTTCCCGGAAATTCCTTCCGGGAAGTTTTTTCTCTGAAGCGGCACCGTAAAGAAGGAGTTTTCTCACGGTTTTAGAAAAAAAACGCGCCGCGGGTTGCGCACTGATCTACAATCGTGGCGTTTCTTTTAGCGATAGGGATGAATCTTTCGTTGCGCGCGGGGAAGTCACAAAAGCGCAGATCGAGGCCCGTTTTGGCACTCCGACCTTAACGGCGCGCACCGTTAAGGACAATCAGCTCATCTGGGGCTATGTGTTTGGCGATCTCACCACCGATCCCACGAACTTCATCCCCTTTAAGATTTCCAATAATTACGCCATTACGCAGAAAAATCTGGTGTTATGGTTCCATGAGGACGATACTACGGTAAGCGACTACACCTTCTCGGGACTTTACTATCAGCATAAGGCGGGCTTTACCGTGGAGGACTATTTCCTGCATCCGCTGACCGAGGAAGAGCTGCGCCGTGATGACGATCTCTACCAGGAGGAGGGACGTGAGTCCTTCTTCCGCTATCTGCAGGAGGTCAGGGGCATTAATCCTGCTGACTTTACCGAGGCGCAGTTAGAAGGTGACCCTCAGGACGGTACTACCATGCCGCTGCATCTGCTGCGCGTGGCTACGGAACAGGCCGGCGAACTCAAGGATGTCGAGTTCCCTTAAAGAATACTGTTAAGGTTGGGGGACGCGGGGGGAAATCCGCGTCTCCCTTTGTTAGGCCTTAGCTATACGCTGAAGGCATGAGAGCGCATTAGAAAAGAGTATTTTTCACAGCCTGAGGCTCTTCCTATACTCATTTAGCATGAGATGCGCCCGTTTTAGGGTGTGTCCTAAGCTTAGGAGTGAGTTATGTTCAGGTTGTCAAAAGTTGCCGCGATCCTTTCTTTAAGTTTTCTTTCCTTAAGTTCCGTTGCCGCGGACGGTGGGGCTCTCCGTACCGCAAAAGACGGGGCCGTGATGCAGACTGCCGATCCGTCTATGCCCACGCGCGTGCTCAAGGAAGGCACTCCCATCCTCATGCATTTTGGGGATAAGGTCATCCCGGGGCTCCTTAATGACAGCGTGACGGCGAAGGCTTTCATTGAGAAGCTGCCCCTTACGGTGCGCATGAACCGCTACAGTCACGATTTCTGCGGGCGTTTTGAGGAGCTGCCCTACGCGCCTGAGGACGAGCATTACGGCTGGCTTAACGGCGATATCGACTACGCTACGGATGCGCCGTGGTTTACCATCCTTTTTGAGGATGAGGAGATCTCAGAGCAGTACGGCTACCAGGTTAATATCGGCGTTATCACCTGTCCGCTCTCTGAGATAAGCTCCCTTGAGGGCTCTTTTGATGTATACGTGGAGTTAGCGAAGTAAGCTCCCAAAGCCCTGTTTTACGCGGCTTTTGCCGGAGATTTACGGGAAGGAACGTGACAGAAAGCGCTCTCTTCCTGCAAAATACGGAGATCTGCGCTGATTGCCCTGGAAAAAATGTGATCAAGGCGGGGTCTTTGTGATAAAATGCGCCCACTTTGTTGTGTCCTGGCGCGAAAGCGCAGGATGACGTGTGCAATTTTAAAGTCAAACGTCAGGTAATAGAACCCTGGTGGGTTCAGGGACTAATGTGTTCTGAGAGGGTGCTTTGCGCCTTTTGCCGCGTTAAGTCCGGCCCAGGTCACGGATTTGACCGTGACGCGTGTTGTTTTATTTGGAGTGTGAGAAAAACATGTCCAGAGTTTGCCAAGTAACGGGCAAGCGCCCGGCTGTGGGTAATCACCGTTCCCACGCCAAGAATGCGGCTAAGCGCCGTTTTCTTCCCAACCTTAAGTTTCACCGTTTCTGGGTGGAGAGTGAGGGCCGCTTCGTAAGACTGCGTGTCAGCACTAAGGCCATCCGCACCATCGACAAGAAGGGCATCGATGCCGTTCTGGCCGATATGCGTGCTAACGGTGAGAAGATTTAGTTTTTAGGAGAGTGAATCATGGCTAAGAAAGGCGGTCGCGAAAAGATCCGTTTAAATTCTTCTGCCGGTACCGGTCACTTCTATACCACCACCAAGAACCGTCGTACCACCCCCGGTAAGCTGGAGATGATGAAGTACGATCCCGTGGTGCGTATGCACGTGGTCTACAAGGAAGGCAAGATTAAGTAAGCCTTCTCGCAGAACGAATATATCGATATATTTGCTAAAACATGGGGCCTTTGGGCCCCATGCTCATATCTGGGAGATAAGTTATGCCTGAATTACCCGAGGTTGAAGTGACCATGCGCGGAGTGCGTCCGGCCCTCCTTAAGCATCAGGTACGCAGGGTTTACGTCGGCGAAAAGAGACTGCGCCTGCCCTTATCCCCCGAGCTTAAGAATCTGGAAGGTGCGACGGTGACGGCCTTACAACGTCGCGCTAAATACATTCTCGCCACGACCACGCAGGGCTCCTTAGTCGTGCACCTTGGCATGACGGGGCATCTCAGGGTTCTGCCTGAGGAAACTGCCCCGGTGCTTCACGATCACTTTGCGCTCGTGATGGACGACGGCAGGGAAATCCTCTATAACGATCCGCGCCGCTTCGGTCTCGTGGTATACGTAAAGGAAGGCGAGGACCCCTTAACCACGCTGCCCTTTTTAAAGGACTTAGGCCCCGAGCCTTTCTCAGAGGGCTTTAATGGCGCATACCTTTTTGAGAAATTTCAAAAGCGCCGGCTGCCCGTCAAGCAGGTGCTTATGGACAACAAGGTGGTAGTGGGCGTGGGCAATATCTACGCCTGCGAGGTGCTCTTCAGAACCGCCATCGATCCGCGACGCGAGGCGCGCTCTCTGAGCCCTGAGGAATGCGCACAGATTGTGCAGGAAGTGCGGGTGCTCCTTGAGGAGTCCATCGCCCGCGGCGGAACCACCATCCGCGATTTCTCGGGCGCGGACGGAAAACCCGGCTACTTCGTGCAGAACCTCAACGTTTACGGGCATAAGGGAGAGCCCTGTCCGCGCTGCGGCACTCCCATTGAGTATATTGAGCAGGGACAGCGCCATACCTATTTCTGCCCGCACTGTCAGCGCTAGCGGTAAGAACCCATACACCGCCGTCAGATGAAATACGGTGCATCTGTAAGTTACTGCCTATAACTCTGTGAGGTATAATCTCGGGCAGAGTTCTCACTACAGGAAGAGGGTGAGGTATGAACTGTAAAACTTTAGCTGCAGCCATGGTTCTGTCTCTTATAGGGATGACGGCGGCCCGGGCGGGTATTCTGGATCTGTTTAAGAGCTCTCCCGTCGATACGGTGAAAGAGGGACTGTTACCGGAATACTCCACCACCGTAAGGGTAGGTCCTGCTCTGGAAAACTACTATGACTGTGTCAGTGGTACGGCTTCCTGGGAGAGTTTTGAGAGCGTGCGCGGTGAGAACATCGTTGAGTTCCAGTGCGTCTTAGGTGAGGAGCACCGTAACGACCTTAATGATCCGCAAATCATTGCCATTGCCGAAACCGGTGCGGCTCTTGCCGGCGTGATGAGGTCTCTATCGGGAGAAGAAGGCTCGGAGGTTTCTTTTAAGGACGCGGTCGCTGACTGGCAGGAACTGCGCCTTAAGGTGCAGTTTGCCTTAAGTCAGCTCGACGATGGAGCCTTTGAGATAGCTTACGTCGGATTATCCCCCACCTACAGCGATGGTTTAGTAGGGGCGATTCCGCTTACGCACGGCACCCTTTCCGGAGTCTATGACAACACCAATCTCTTTGATGCCGATCTCAGTAACTACGCTTCGCAAGAAGAGGGGTTCTGGGATTTAGTCGGAGATGTCATCAAGGCGCGTACGGAGGCGCTGCAGTCTCAGTAAACATGAGGAGCTTTTCCGTCAGGGAGAAGCGCCCCGGGCCCGGGTTTAGGGACAGGAGCCAGCGGGCTCTTCCTTAAGTAACCGTGTCTGACAGCTCCGGGGGATGGCGACTCAGCACCGGGGGCTTACACCCGCCTCTCTCTCTCTCTCTTTATGCCTTGCGGTGCAGGAATTTCAGGCGGATCATCTCGGCAATGGGGGCAGGGACGAACTGACCGACATCGCCCTGATGAATGATGACCTCACGCACCAGGGTCGAGGAAATAAAGGACAGATTGCCGGAGGTGGGGAACATGACGATCTCCAGTTCCGGCATCATGGTGCGGTACATGCCGGTTAACTGAATTTCGTAGTCGTAGTCGGCGACGGTACGCACGCCGCGCACGAGGACGCGGGCGTGGCGCTCTCTTAGAAAATCCACCAGAAGACCGGTAAAGCCCTCGACGCGTACGCGCTTAAGATCCTGCGTGGCCGCCTGCATCATGGCGATGCGATCCTCAAGGGAGATGAGGGTGTGCTTGGAGGGATTGTTCGCCACCGCCACGAGAACCTCGTCAAAGAGCCTGTGGGCACGGGTGATGATGTCAAAATGACCGAGTGTGGGCGGGTCAAAGGTGCCGGGGAAGACGGCTAAACGCTTTTCCATCAGATCTCATCCTTATGCAGACGGGGAAGAACGTACTCTGCGACGGCTCTGTTAAAGACGGGGAGCACCATGTCAGGGGTAATGAGCTGCATGGCGTTTTCCTTTTTGACGCGGTAGCGCCACGGGATTTCCCTGTCGCCAAGTTCCTCACGGGCTAACTGCTCGTGAATCGATACGCAGAGATCCATGAAGCGGGTGGGACCGACACGCTTTTCGGAGTGAATGGCAAAAAGGCCGATCACGGGAACGTTAAGCGCGTTAGCTAAGTGCAGGGTGCCGCTGTCAGGACAGAGCACTAAGGAGGCGACGGAGACAACCGCTAACAGCTGACGGAGCGTCGTCTGACCGCACAGGTTGACGCACTGCCCGTCTAAGGCCTTTTCAATGGCTGTGCAGGCCGCTCTTTCCGTGGCGTTGTCACCGCCGACAAGACCCACGGCAAAGCCCTGTTCAAGGGCGTGGCGGGCGATTGCGGTATAGCCTTCTACAGTCCAGTTCTTTGCGGCTTTGGAGGAACAGGGAGAGATTAAGAAGATACTGTCCTTGTCAAAACGGCTTAAAGCCTCTTCCCGTTCATTGTCCTGAAGATCAAAGTCCCAGTAAGGCTCCGCCTTAGTAAAGCCCGCCTCGTGGGCAAAGGCCATGAAGCCGGCTAAGACATGCGGATCGTCAGGAGAGGGGACACGCAGATCGGTAAAGAAGCGCTGTCCTTCACGGCTGCGGCTGCTGTCATAGCCGTATTTGACGTTGGCGTTGACGGCAAGCGAGGTCATTGAGGCCTTCAGCGAGGTCTGTATGTTAAGGAGACAGTCAAACTCGCGGCCTTTAAGTTCCTTCCTGAGGCGCGAAAATGCCTTGAAGCCGTACTTTTTGTAATTGACGGTAACCAGCGGGATGAGATCCTCGCGGTCTCGGTTAATAAAGAGCGGAGCGAAGCGCTCGTCAATAATCCAGGTGATTTTAACTTTGGGGTAGGCTTTTTTAATGCCGCCCATCATACCGAAAGCACTGATGCAGTCACCTAAAGCCGAAAGTCTTAACACGCACAGTGTCTTGGGAAGATACGGGTCCATAAACCTTTACGGGTAGTCGAACATAGGACGCATTGTAGCAAAGCGCGTCGCTTTTAGTTAAACGAAAGTCTCTCTTTAGGGGCTGGCGCTGGCAGGGCACCGTGGGGGCGGGGTTTTAGAGCGTGCACTGTGCTAAACTTAACCCTCAGTTGCCGTCAGGAGAGATAAGGCGCTGTTTATGTTGAAAAAGAAGTTGGCTCTGGTGGGTTTTTTAAGTGTGCTGAACCTGCCTCTGTGCCTGTATTACGCTACTTTCTTTGCCCCTTCCGTGGATAAGAGTCCATGGTTCGTGCTCACTGCCTACGGTTTAGCCGCGGTAGGTCATTTCTGTCTGTATTTCCTTTTAGGCGCGCTGCTTCTCATCTTTCCCGTAACGCTGTTTAAGCGTAAGGTGACGGCCCTGTTCTTTACATACTGTACCGTCATCGTAGCGCTGATGCATATCGTTCTGGCCGTAGACGCGCATGTCTTCGCGCTGTACCGCTTTCACCTGACGCTCGCGATGCTCGATCTCTTCTTTAATACCGGCGGACAGGTGATTTCCTTCTCCTTTGACACCATTCTCTCCATCGCCATGGAGGCGGGTCTTATCATCCTGTATGCGGTGATCGCCACGGCTCTCGCGTTCCTTCTTGCCATACGCGGTTTTAAGAGTAAGAAATTCGTCATCCTCTTTATCCTCTGCTACGTGTTAGCTAACGGCGTGCACGCCTATGCGCATGCCAAGTCGGTGCTGCCTTTAACCGAGATCTCCAACCGCCTGCCGCTCTATAAGCCTCTGACCATGAATACCATGCTGATACGCTTAGGGGTGGTGACGCGTGAGGAGTTAGCGAACACGCGCCTGACCATTTCCGAGGACGGCCTGTTTGACTATCCTAAGGCTCCCTTGCAGTATGGCGGGGTAAAACAGGATGTGAACGTGATTTATTTCCTCGTGGATGCGTTGCGCGCGGACATGCTCACCGAGGAGATCATGCCGCATACCTATGCGCTCTCACGGGATAACGCCTACGTGTTCCGCGATCACTATTCGGCATCGAACTCCACCCGTGGCGGCGTGTTCGGTCTCTTTTACGGTCTGCCGCCTTCGTACTGGCAGGTCGCGCTGTCCTCGGGGATCCCCTCCGCGACGGTCAGGGCGGTGCAGGAAAGCGGCTACCGTCTGGGCGTGTTCACCTCGGCCACCATCACCAAGCCCGAGTTTAGCCGTACCGTGTTCGCCGGCGTGCCCAATCTGCGCGTCAGTTCCACGGGAGACAATATCTTTGATCGCGACAGACAGTGCCTTGAGGATTTCAAGAACTTTGTCAAAGCTGATCCTTCCCGGCGTTTCTTCTCCTTTATTTTCGTGGATAACGTGCATTCGGCGGCCGTGCCTGAGGACGCGCCCAGGCCCTTCCAGCCAGCCTGGACTACCGTTAACCACATGGATCTGAATGCTTCCACCGATCCCACGCCGTATTTCAATCTCTATAAGAACGCGGCACATTACGCCGATACCTACGTCGCTGATCTCATCTCCTTCTTAAAGGAACAGAACCTGATGGAGAATACCGTCATCGTGATTAGTTCCGATCACGGTGAGGAGTTTAACGACAACGGCGACAATTACTGGGGACACAATTCCAATTTCACGGCCGCGCAGCTGCACATTCCCTTGGTAGTGAAGTGGCCGAATATGGGCGGGGGCAATATTGCGCGCCGTACCACGGCCTACGATCTGACCGCCACCATCCTGCCCAGGGTCTTCGGGGTGAGCAATCCCGTCGCGGATTATTCCATAGGTCAGGATCTGTTTACGGGCAAGGGTTACGACTACTTCCTCACCGGCTCCTATCTTGAAAACGCCATCGTGGAGAAGGACCGCATCGTTTTAATCGATAACGTGGGAATGCTGCGCTTTTTAGATCTCCATTACCGCGACAGCAGCGATACGGGTCGTGACGCGCATCTTCTTGAGGCCATGCAGACCTTCGGAGAGTATCTTAAAAAGGATTAAGTTATGACCATCAAGGTACCCATGAGCGGAGGGGAAAAGGCCCTCATCGCCTTAAGCGTGACGCTGTCCGTGGCGCTGGCCTTTTTCTTTGAATGTCATCAGATTGTCTCGGGCGATCAGATGCAGATGCTCATTAAGGGTTATCATGCCGCCATGACAGGCGAATATATACCCTATGGCAATGAGGCCTCCACGGTGGGCAATGTGCCCGGTTCCCTGTCCTCCCTGGTGGTGGGCTTCCCTCTGACGCTGTGGCTGCACCCCTTAGCGCCCATTATTCTTCTGGTACTGTTAAGAACCGTAGGCGTGCTCCTTTTTGCCAACACGCTCGCACAGCTCTTTTCCAACCGCACCGTGGTGGCCGGTACCGCCATCTATGCCTTAAACCCGTGGTACATGTACGATTTTCTTATCTACAATCCCTCGTACCTCTCCTTTGGCGCGGCGCTGTTTTTAAATATGCTGGTGCGTCTGCGCAGCAGTCATGACATCTCGGGTCTGACCCGTTTTGCCTGCTCGCTGCTTCTGGCTCTTGCCTGCGGCTTCTGTCTGCAGTTTCACTTCTCGTGGCCGGTGTTAGTGGCGCTGTCGGGCGTTCTGTGGCTCAGGCGCGAGATTAAAATCTCCTATGTGGGCATTATCCTCGGCGTAGCTCTGGTGGGAGTGAGCCTTATTCCCTACCTCAATGAGGTGCTGCAGAATACCGCTATTCGCACGAATAGCGCCGATTACACCGATGAGCGTTATTTCGGCTATGGTCTCGTGCACGTCTATCCGCTGTTTAAGGCGGTGCTGTACTGGCTGCGTTTTGGATCGCTTCTGGTCACGCAGAAGGCTCTGGTGGCCGAGCTGCCGGATGCCGCTCCCCTCTATCAGGAGATCCTGCGTTATCTCTGGATTGGCATCACCCAGGTGGTAGGCGTGGTGACGGTGATCGTCTCTGCCTTCATCAACTATCAGCTCATCTTCAGGATGAAGCATGACAGCGATCCTTCCATACGCTTTGTCAGGGGACTTACCATCTCCTGTCTGATCGGCCTTCTCGTGGCCGCCGGAGCGGCTACGCTGGTGCTCAATTACTGGCAGATCATTATTCTTTTTGCCTTTGCCCTGATGCCCGTCATGGCGGCGGTGGACAATAACTCGCTGTGGACCTACCGTCATTTACTGCTGCTCATGGCCGTGATGGTGGTCTTTAACGTGGTCAGTGCCTGCGGTTCGGATAAGTTCTCATGGGACAGCTCTTACATTGACGCGGTCAATGAGTACTGCGTGAACACCTACGGTGCCGGTGCCTGCGCCCTGCCCTCTGAGGCAGATTAAGGCAGGAGGCATAAGGAGTCACATACTATGACCTATGAAATCAAGGATGCGTACGTAAGCTATTTTGTCTGCGATTCGGCCCTGGAGGACGCAAAGCCCTCAGAACTGGCGCGCTATTTTGACCGTGCTCTTATCTATAAGGAAGGTACGGGGATCTCCACGGCAGGCGGCCGCGGTCAGACTCTGCTCTATACGCTGGATAAGCGCGATCTGGTGCTGCGCCATTATCTGCGCGGCGGCCTGTGGGGTAAGATGATGGGCGATCGCTATTCGGTGTTTACCGGAGACTCGGAGCGGGCCCTTCTTGAGCTGGAGCTTCTCGATATTCTCTACAGGGACGGACTGCCGGTGCCTAAGCCCTTTATCGCCCGCCAGGAGCGTCAGGGGGCGTTTTTAAAAAATGACATCGTCATCTACCGTGTTCCGGACAGCCGCGATCTGTTTTACATCTTAAAAGAGCGGGAACTTACGCATCAGGAATTAGCCGAAATAGGACGCGTGCTGCGCCGTTTCTTTGCTCATGACGTGGTGCATACCGATCTCAATATTCATAACATCCTGTTAAGTTCCACGGGGAAGGTCTCGCTTATCGATTTTGACCGCTGCCGTCAGACCCTGCTTAGGGAGGCGCATAAGAAGGCGATGCTGGAGCGCCTGGAACGCTCCTTTGCCAAGGAAATGCGCAAGGATCCTAAATTGCACTTTAAGGTCGGAGACTTTGAGGTGATTAAACGCCATGCCCTGAAAAAGGAAAATTAGGCCCATGAAAACGATTCGTCTTATCTATCCCGATCACGTCAGCGGCGGCCTTGATACCTATTACCTGGGGGCAAGGCTCATGGCACAGATCCTGCCTGATAATCCTGCTCACGAGCAGGTATACGTGAACGTGCTCCCGCCCGATGGCAGGGAAAAGCCCGTGTCGGACGGTATTTACGCTAAGGACGAGGTGCTCGGGGCGTTGCAGGATGCTTACCGTAAGCTAGATGAGGCTCAGCCTGACCGCGTGATTACCGTAGGCGGTAACTGCATGGTCTCGTTAGTTCCCTTTGATTATCTGCACGCTAAATACGGGGAACTTGGCATCATCTGGATTGACGCCCATCCTGACGTGTCCGTGCCTGCCAACGGTTATCCCAATGCGCATGCCATGGTGTTGGGTTCGCTGTTAGGGCTTAAGGATGCGCCTTTCTCTGCGTATCTGCGCGCTCCGGCTTTCAGCGCCGCATCCCTGCTCTATGTCGGCCTGCAGGGTCTGCATGACTATCAGCGTCGGGCACTGGATACTCTGCACGTAAAGTACACGGTGCAGACGGAGAGCCTGGTCTCCACTGAGGAGCTTAAGGCTTTTGCCGGCAGGTTTAAGCGGGTACTGGTCCATTTTGACATTGACGTTCTTGATCCTAAGCTCTTCCACGCCACTTACTTTGCCAATCCGGAACTCACCGGAGACGGCTCCGGAGGCGGCAGAATGACTCTGGAGGAACTGGCCTCCATTTTGCCTGCCATCGAGGAGAGCACAGAGATTGCGGGCTTTACCGTGGCGGAATATCTGCCTTTTGAGGCCCGCCGTCTGCAGCAGCTGTTCTCGAAGTTACAGCTGTTTAAGGCTTAGAAGAAGTTTTCTTAAGGGAGGGGCGCGGCGGTGTAAAGCCGTGATCCCTCACTTAGCGCAGTGCACACAATGCACGATTTTGTCACGACAAAGCGTGGCTCCGCGGTTATAATGGCCGCGTCGGACATTGGGGATTTTTACATGACAGACTGAGTAGCTGTCTTAGGATTAAGTTATGAAAACATTAGTGATTGTGGATCATCCTTACTACGATCGCTCTGTGGTTAACCGCCGCTGGCTCGATGAGGTCCGCAAATACCCCGATTCATTTACGGTGCACAACCTGCAAAGCTCGTATCCGCGCTCTTCCGTGGATGCCGCTGCCGAGCATTCCCTGATTGATAATCATGGCTCAGTGGTCCTGCAGTTCCCTCTGTTCTGGTTTAACTGCCCGCCGATGTTAAAGCAGTGGTTTGATACGGTGCTGACCGCTGGCTGGGCCTATGCCGGGGGGCGGCATTTAGAAGGCCGCAAGGTGGGTTTAGCCGTGACCTGCGGTGGGGATGAGGCCTCCTACTCACCTGAGGGCTCTAACCGGCATACGTTACGGGAATTTTTAAATTCGCTCGAGCAGTCTTTAGTGCGCTGCCATGCGGATTTCCAGGGGATTTACGCTTTTTACGGCGCCCATCCTGTGGACAGGAAGCCCTTAGATGCTTCGGTACTCGCTATCAGTGCCCGCAATTACGTGGACTTCCTGAACGCTCTGTCCGTAAAGTAAGACGGACTTATACTGATGTTGTGGCCACGCTGTGTGGCCGCAGCTGCTTCTTTCAGTCTTCTTTCTTCCTGGATTGCAGAACTTCCGGGCGCTTGTGTGCTGACTGATGAACACGGTGCGCGGTAAGGATCAGCGCGTCAGGGCCTTTTCCATAAACGCCACGGTTTTCTGCACTGCACCGCGTCCCTGTTGCTGAACGTCAAAAGCCTGCATACCCGCGCGGGCGAGTTTTTCGGGATCGCCTAACAGCATTTTGATAAGGCTGTAGAGGCGGCGGTTATCGCCTGCAAGGAATGCGCCTTCCACGTCAATGAGCTTATCAAACTGCTCTTTAAAGTTGTAGTAATAAGGTCCCGTAAGAATGGGCAGGGAGAAGTAGGCGGGCTCCAGGGGATTATGTCCGCCGATGTCGATAAGCGATCCCCCCATGAAGACGAGATCACAGAGGCCCATGAAAAACTCCATCTCGCCGAAAGTGTCGCCGATTAAAACATCTCCCTGCAGGGCGTCCAGATCGTCGCCGATGACGCTGCGGCGGGAGTAGGACTCACCGATTTCCTCAAGAAAGGCGATCGCTTTTTCAGTGCCGCTCTGATGGCGCGGAACGAGGACTAATTTAAGTCCCGGCAGATCCTCGCGGGCGGTGAAAAAGGTTTCGAGGATGAGTTCTTCTTCGCCGTCGTGGGTGGAAAGGGCGCCGAAGACCGGAGTGAGATGCAGAGCCTTTTTAAGGACGCGGGCGTTCTTAAAGAGCTTTTCGTCAGGGCTTAAGTCGTATTTAAGGGAGTTGGCGACAAGAACCCGCTCTTCAGGGACGCCGATGCGCACAAAGCGCGCCTTGTCATCTGCACTCTGGGCTATCACATAATTTAGAGGGCGTGCGATGAGATCACGCACCAGGGTAAGGTGCTTTTCATAAGCCATGCAGGTCTTCTCGGGCATGCGGGCGTTAAAGACCGTGACACTGACACGGTGCCGGCGCGCCTCGTCAAGGAGGTTGGGCCACAGCTCGGTCTCCATGATAAAGAGATGCGAGGGCTTAACGGCGTTAAAGAAACGGCGTACGGCGCAGGGACTGTCAAGGGGCGCGAAGAGATGGGTGATCCCCTTAATCTTCAGCGCCTCGTTAGCACCGGTGGTCGTGGTGGTGGTAACGATGACGTTTAATTTGGGATGACGGGCGATAAAGCGCTCGATGACGGGCCTGGCGGCGATGACCTCGCCTACCGAGACGGTATGAAACCACACCGAACGGCGGAAGGCTACCGGCACGAACCCGAGGAGCTCCCACTTGCGGGGCCCGTAAGGAGGATCGCGGCGCTTTTTCCGTATCAGATAGAGAAGGCCCACGGGAGCGATGACTGCCGTCAGTGCCTTGTAGATAAGTAAAAGGAGTCGTGAGCGTAAATGCATGGTCTGCCCGCTTTGCCGTGTTATCTAACCTAAGCGGGCATTGTAACGTAAGTGGCGTGCTTTTTTTAAACGCGCCCGCGCATTGTGTCAGGAGAGAAGTTTTTCCATCTGCGCGATGACCATCTCCGGAGTGAGCTTCTTTAGGCAGGCGTAAGTGCCAAAGCGGCAGGTGCGCTCAAAGCAGGGATGGCAGGGCTCGTCCGATTCAAGGCAGATCGCCTTATCCGACAGAGGCGGGGTATAGCCGGTGGAGGTGGAACCGAAAATACATACCTGGGGGAGCCCCGCGGCGGCCACGGTGTGCATCATGCCCGAGTCATTGCAGACGGCCATGGCTGAGGCACCGGTCAGATCGAGTGCCTCGGTAAGCGAGGTCTTGCCTGAGATGTCATGAAAATAAGGCAGGACGTCCTCAGGCAGATAGGTCATGATGGCATGGACGGTGGGCGTGTCCTTCTTAGTGCCGCTGCCTAAGACTGCGCCGCCTCTTCTGATGAAGAACTCACACACCTTTGCGAAATACTCCGGAGGCCAGAGTTTAGCGGGACCGTAATTGGCACCGCAGCCCAGGGTAAGCAGGGGTCGGCTCAGATCAAGACCTAAACGCTCTAAAAGCTCGGGGGAGGGGGCTTTTACCTCCAGGGAGGGATAGTCAAAAGACGGCAGATCCGGGGCGCTTTTCACCTCAGGGTAGGCTAAGGCCACGTAGCGCTCGACCATGCGCGGGAAGGCGTCTTTATCTTTGCGCATGCGGTTTAAGAGCAGATAGCGGCTTTCGCCCTTAAAGCCGATACGCTCGGGGATCCCGGCAAACCAGGCCGGCAGTGCGGATTTAAGGGAATTGGGCAGCACGAAGACGCGGTCAAAACCGTACTGCCTGAGGCGGCGGCCATCGGCCCAGCGGGCGGTTAAGTTGAACTCACCATGGGCAAAGGGATTGGTGATGGTATCGTCCACCTCGCGCATACGCTCTAAAAGCGGCAGCAGGTACTTAGGAGCATAGACGGTTAAAGAACCCTCCGGATCCTGCTGTTTAAGTACCTTAAAGAGGCTTTGCGCCATGATGAGATCCCCCAGCCACGAGGGGGAGATTAGCAGCGTCTTCATTGAGAAATTTCACACATCTTTTGCATTTGCCCATGATTGTACTGATTTTGAGTATTTCTGCTACCTTAAAGGGGGCGATTTTACAAAAAACATTCAATTAACTAAAAGTTTACCAAAAGTTCGGACTAAGCGTCAGACTTCCCTTGAGGGGGTAGGACTTCCGGATTCTTACGAGGTCTGCCTACCTTCCTCTTAGGAGCATTAGGATCCGGTTTAGGGTGCTTTCTTGGGCG
>DVOQ01000029.1 GCA_018713485.1 Candidatus Avisuccinivibrio pullicola | reverse complement strand
TGTTCCTGCAGATGACCGCCATGGGCTACACGGAGTTCTTCTACACTAAAATCAGGGAGATTAAGGCTGAGGTACAGAAGAAGATTGATGCCCCTGACAATCAGAAGAGCGATGAGGGTAAGCTGCTCACGTCACTCAGATCGTGGCTTGCCAATAAGTCGCTGCAGGAAATCCTCACGTGGTTTGACTGCATTGACGTCATAAGATTTACCGATCGCAGTACCGGGCGCTACGCTAAGCTGGTCAGCAAAATCACCACCGAAACACTGCGCCGCGACGAACTGTTCCTGAGTCTGATGGGCATGAAGCCCGGCGAAATTACCCAGTCAGGTTAATATGCGTATTTAATGAAAATATCCCGGCACCTCAGCGGGTAATAAATATCGAACTTTCAGGATAAACAGTGATACTTATCGTATCCCTGGGCTTATGGCGCACCAGGTGTAGCGCCATAAGCGTGATGGTAGCGGGAAGTCAGGGGAGATCACTGCCTTAAAGTGCGCGGCAGCGCGGGATGGGTTTCATCAAAATCGCTGCGCACGGGATTGATATCGATACCGCCGCGGCGCGTGAAGAAAGCCTTGACGCTGACCTTGTCGAGCTTTAAGCGGAATTTGAGATCGTGATAGATCTGTTCGACGCACTGCTCGTGAAAACCCTGATGCTGTCTGAAGGAAATGAGATAGCGCAGCAGATCGAGATGATTGACCTGCACGCCCTGATAGTGAATGAGCACCGAGGCGTGATCGGGCTGGGAGGTGACGGGACAGAGCGTGCGCAGCAGATTGGAGCGCAGCGTCTCCTCGACACGGGGACCGTCTTTTTTTATGAGAAGTTCGGGATTTAAGTCATAGCTGTCGATGACGAAGCCGGCGTTTACGTCAATTAAGGTGGCGTCGGAGGGGGCGATCGCGAAAGCCTCCGCGGCGTCCTCAACGTCCCACAGGCTGACCTTGACGTCACATTCAAGGAGCTGGCCTAAATCATGGGTGATGACCTCGGCTACCTCGGAGAGGTTTTCAAAGCGCGTCTGGGTAAAGGAACCTAAATAGAGCTTAAGGGATTTGGATTCCACGATAAAGGGCGAGGAGGCGGGTACGGTGAGCATACCCATGGCGACCTCGGGGATGGCGAGGCGGTTTAGATACGTCAGCTCGTAAAGCCGCCATAAATCGTAACCGCGCGAGGTATCGAGGCGAAAGGCAGCCCTCGCCGGGGCACGGCTTACCTTTTCCAGAAGTCCGGGGTTGTACTCGTCCATGTAGACGCTGTGACTGCCTAATTCCTTTAAAGCGTATGCGTTCATCATAAATCTCCGAAGCGAGCACCGAGAATGGAGAGGGCCACGAGAGGGGCGGTCTCGGTGCGTAAGATGCGCGGCCCTAAGCGCACCGTGGCAAAACCGTGAGCCTTGGTGAGAGCCACTTCCGCGTCGCTGAAGCCGCCCTCGGGTCCGGTAAGCAGGCGCAGTCTGTCAGTGGACACCTCAAGAGTGTTTAAGGTGTCAGAAGACCCGGGATCAAGGGTCAGGGACAGAACAGTGGGATCGTGCAGGGAACACCATGTGGCAAGGGGCAGGGGCTCCCTTACCTCAGGCACCACGTTGCGGCCGCACTGCTCGCAGGCGCTGATGACGATACGCTGCCAGCTCTCGACTTTTTTGTCCATGCGCTGTTCATTAAGACGTACCACACAGCGTTCGGAAATGAGGGGCGTGATGGAACTGACGCCTAATTCAACGCTCTTTTGCAGAATGAACTCCATGCGATCTCCTTTGGAGATCACCTGACCTAATTCCACTTTAAGCGGGCTTTCACAGTTCCGCTCCAGGGTGTCGTGCAGTTCCACGACGGGCTTTTTGCCGTCAATGCGCACGAGGCGGGCATTGAGTTCGCGGCCCTTGCCGTTAAAGACGGTCAGCGGAGTGCCGACCCTGACGCGCAGCACGTTCAGAAGATGATGAGCCGCCTCGTCGCTTAAGACGATGACGCTGTCATTTAAAAGCGGTACGTGACCTGCGTAAACACGGATTTCACGCATTAGCGATCCTCACATTGAGCGCTGACAAAGGGATTGTCGTTACCCTGGACCTCAGTGATAAGACGGTTTCTTAAGCACTCACTGTCCGTGGGCGGGTACATTTTATTCCAGGCCTCAAAGAGCTGGCGCTGCTGACGGGAAAGATTAAATCCCTGATAGTGCGAGGTCATGTAGAGATAGGCTCTCGCGATTTGTCCGCGGGCTCTCTCGGGGGGCTGGGCCCGCTTGCCCTTGAAGTCCACGATCATCTCACATTGCCCATACTGAAATGGCTTACCGTTCCAGAGCTGAAAACGGAAATTGGAGCGATCGCCGTTGACCTCGCCAATGGCGGGAAAGAGATTGTGGAGATCGCCTTCCATAGTGGCGAAGGCGGGGTTTTTGCCGCAGTTTTTACGGCCGCCTTCCTGCCAGCACTGAAGCTGATGGCCAAACTCCCAGGCGCTCATGACATGCTCGATTTCCACGCGCGCGGCGCGTCGGGGCTGTTTTCTGACTTTATAGCCGCATTCTTTTAAGGATACCTGAAAGCGGTTACGCTCGATACTCAGAGGGCAGCCGCAGTAAAAGGTCACGGGACCGTCTAATTCACGGTAGATGGAGGGCAGCACCTTCTTGGCCTGATTAAAGGAATCCATCGCGTTAGCGCTCTGTAGCTCCGTAAGGAGGAGCAGGGTCAAGCCTAGGACGTGCAGCATCTGGCTAAAGCGTCGCATCTTCAGGGCCTCCATGGTAAAATTTTAAGGAATATCCGCCATTTTAGGTCAAAACCCACGGTTAAACAAATGTGAGGTAGCCATGTTAATCGATCTGCATTCCCTCGCCTCTTTCGGCGTGGCCGGTAATTTCACGGGACATCTGGAACAGGCCGGCGAGGCCCGCGATTTCACCAACGTGAAGACCGCCGAGGCCAATGCTCCCAAGGCGCTCTTTCCGACCTATCTGCCCAAGGCAGGTTCGTCCATCCCCGCTTTCTTAAATGTCTTTCCCTTTGATGAGTACCGCATCATCTTCCCTAAGGGAGAGCAGAAACTGCAGATTGAACCGGAGCTCGCTATCGTCTGCGATGTCACTTACGCAGGAAGCGAGGTGGCGTCCTTAAAGCCGGTGTGTTTCGGTGCCTCCAATGACTGCTCCATCCGCAAGGAAGGCGCGAAGAAGATCTCCGAGAAGAAGAACTGGGGACCTTCCTCCAAGGGCTTTGCCTCCAATCACATCAAAATTGATAAGTTCGCCCCGGGCGGCATTCTCGATCGCTACCGCATCGCCTCCTTCCTCGTGCGCGAGGGGATCCCGCACGTCTACGGCGAGGACAGCCCCGTGACCGGCTACAGCTATTTTTACGACAAGCTCTTAGTCTGGGCCATGGATAAGCTTAACCATCAGGAAAACGCCGGTCCTGCTGAGCACATTAACGCCTACATCAATGACGCAGGTCAGCCTGAGCGGATCCTCATTTCGGTGGGCGCGACCCGCTACACGGATTACGGTGAGCACAATTTCCTGCAAAAAGGTGACATCTCCCTCGTGGTGATCTATCCCTCGGATATCTACAGCCCCGAGGAAATCCTGCGCCGTGCCGGACGCGATAACCTCGAGGAAGAGGATATCTCGGTTTTAGCCCAGGAGGTGGTGCTTTAGTACCGCTAACCTGTTCCTGTCAGGTAAGAGGCGGGGGCTGAGAGAGGTTACGGAAAAAAGAGGCTGAGGCTCCGCCCGTGCGGATCCTCAGAGCCTTAACCATGGCTTTCTGCAGGTAGGACGCAGGCGCCCTGTGTGCGGCCGTGCGCTAAACGTAGGTATAACTGTACAGAAGTCCCTGACAGAGCTTGAGCCAGCCCTCGAGGGTAATAAAGAGCAGCAGTTTAAAGGGCAGACTTATCGTCATCGGGGAAACCATCATCATACCCATGGCCAGCAGGATATTGGAGATGATAAGGTCAATGGCAATAAAGGGAAGGTAGAGAAGAAAACCTATCTGAAAGGCAGCAGTTAGCTCGCTTATCACAAAGGATGGCACCACGAAAATAAAGCTCTGTTCATCAATAAAGCCGTGAATTTCGGGAGGCCAGATCCTTTCCGCAGTGAGCATCAGAGCCCGCGTGACCGACTCATCTGAATTGGCCATCAGAAACTGCCGCAGAGGATCGGAAGCCTGCGCCGCAACAGAGAGGATTTCCTGAGGCGAAAGATTGGTACTCAAATTCATGGTCTGCAGGAGATCGTAAGTCTTAACGCCAACCGGGGCCATGACGAAGATGGAGAGGATCATGGCAAGGCCGGTAAGCACCATGGTAGGGGGTACCTGTTGTACGCCTAGAGCGTTGCGGATGAGGTAGGTGACCACGATCACCTTGATATAAGCGGTCACTAAGGTCAGGAAAAAGGGCACGAGAGCCATCAGTCCCGCAAGGAGAATAAAGTTAAGCGGGTTAAGCCCAGCTCCGGTTCCGGTCATATTTAGTTGCCTTTCTTCAGGATCTGAAAGCCGAAGCGATCGCCGAGATCAATGATGCGCCCTGAGGCTAAGGGCTGACCGTTAACCTCTAAAACGACATTGCTCAAATCATGATTGGTAAGGGGGATCTCCGAGCCTTCCTTAAGCTCCTTAAGCTGAGTAAGGCTCATTACCTGGCGGTCAACGATGAAGCTGACCTCAAGCTTAAGCCTGTTAAGGTCCTGAAGCGGCTGTTCTTGAGGCTCTGCTTTGTCTTCACTCATTTCTGCTTCCTTATTTTCTGAAAACCCGCTGCAAAGTGCTGCGCTTTTAACTAAATCCCCAGTAAGCGTTACCTTGCCGTTAGCGATGCGGGCGTTTGCTACATAGCCGTTACAGCCGATGAGCAGGCGATCGTCTTTAAGGCAGAAGCGCTCAATAACGAGGGCATCGCCCTCTTCAAGGCTTTCAAGCTCACTGACGCTGAGCGCGCTTATGCCGGCGATAATCTTTACTGCCACCGGAATGCTGTCTGAGGTGGGATCGGTCAGTGTAGTGGCTCTGGCACTATAGATTTCATCTAAACTCCTCAGCAGATTGTTCACGGCATCACTGTTTTTGCACATGAGGAGGAAGGGGATCCTGAGCTCGTCCACTTCAAGATAGAAAGCAAAGCTCAGGGGGAACCTGGCCTTTTCAAAACTTTCACCATAGCCGCTGATCGTGATTGTGGTCTGAAGCTCCTTGGCTGCCTGCTTTAAGAGCGGGCGCAGATAGAGCTCGAGACTGGCTGCAAGGATCTCTTTGCTAAGCGGGAGAGCGCTTAGGGATGCGGCTCTTTCTCTGAGGATGGGGAGGTGTAACAGCGCGTTTTTATCAGCAGGCGCGAGGATAAACTCCGCTCCCAGAGCGGAAATCTCGAGGATAACCGGATCTGAGGGCAGATCAAAGGTGGCTGCTGCGGGCGTAAGTCCCGTAAGATTAAGCGAGAGAATACGGTTGTAAAGGCCAAGCCAGGCTAAATTCTGAAACTGCATGTGCTATCCTGCGTCTAGATCCCGTATCTTCCCTGCTCCTGAATGGGGCTGTCAAAGGCTTCAGCTTCAGGCTGCGCTTCGTTAATGATTAAGTTTACGCCGCTCTTTTCATGTCTATCAAGTGCCTCGGTAAGATCAGAGCGCAACTCAACGTATTTTTTAAACTGATCACGGTTGCGGCAGTTGATTTCCACCGCGAGCATGCCCTCCAGATCGCGCCTTAAAATGATCTCACTGCCACTGAGGGGGCCGTTATTCTGACCGAGCAGCAGCCGCACCTCACTGCCTGAACTGTATTTGGGATCAGAGACTAAAATTCTCTCCACCAGGGTGGAGGTGAGTTCCTGCAGGGAGGAATCGTGCAGGGAGGTACTGCCGGAGAGCGGTGCTTCCTGGCCGTTCATGAGAGGGGGGTGCCCCATCTGAGAAGCCGGGTTCTGCGTCTGACTGCCCATCAGTGCTGAAAACAGGGAGGAGAGCTCACTTTGGGTGGATGAGGGCTGACCACCTTTCGGTCCTTTAGGCTCCTGACGTTCGTTAAGTGCCGCTTCAAAGCGGTCAACATCACTCCTGGAGGCTTTGCGCTCACCTACCGTTGTGTTTTCACCCGCCTGCGTGGATGCTATGCAGGCAGTCTCGTTACTTACTGAGTTTGTGAGTGTAGTCATAAAAAAGCCCCCATGAATGGTTTTAAACTTTAATCTATCGCACATGGAAGCATTTTTACAGTGATTTTTGGAAAAGGTCCGTTTTAGGCCCTTCAGGTGAGCGGTGAAAGAGCTCCAGAAAGCTGTTTTTTTCCGCTCAGGAGTGATTTAGCGCATGCGACCTGAGATTTTTGTGGTAAATATGGTTTGGGTTATTGAAGAGATTTTTTTTTT
>DVOQ01000028.1 GCA_018713485.1 Candidatus Avisuccinivibrio pullicola | reverse complement strand
GTTACCGCCGAACTTCTCGGACAGCACCTTGGTCAGGGCAGCCGTTAAGGTGGTCTTGCCGTGGTCCACGTGACCGATGGTGCCCACGTTCACATGAGGCTTAGAACGTACAAACTTTTCCTTTGCCATTTGTTTTTCCTATGAAAAGAACCGGATTTTAAAAATTCGCTCGCAGAGCTGGAGAACCACTGGAGCGGGCAGCGGGAATCGAACCCGTATCACAAGCTTGGAAGGCTTGGGTAATAACCATTATACGATGCCCGCATATGATTTTGAAGGACTCGGAATGAAGCTTAGGGATGGATGGTGGAGGGGGAAGGATTCGAACCTTCGAAGGCAGAGCCGGCAGATTTACAGTCTGATCCCTTTGACCGCTCGGGAACCCCTCCACACTGGCAATCCCGTAGCACCGGGTCTTGCGCTTGAGAAGTGTGTCATCTCGAAAGCGGGGCTAATTATGCGGGATCACTTTTCCCTTTGCAAGCTTTTTTTCAAAAATTTTTTAAAATTTCGTCAACTTTTATATAACTTATTGTTTTATAAAGTAATTCTTCTGAAATTTTTTAACCCGTCATTTAAGTTACTGATTTATAAAGAAAAAGCGCCGTAAAACCGCCAAAAGCCTGTTTTTACGGCGCTTTTTCCGGCATTTAGCCCATAGAGTTAAAAACTAGTCTGATAGTTCTCTTGCACCCCGCGCACTCCTGCTATCCCTGCTCCGGCACCTTAAGGCCGAAATGCTCATCGAAGAAACGCGTCAGGTTCCGAAAGTGGAACACGGTTTCGGGAACGTTCCACGCGGCGTAATACTGCACGTGGGACTGTCCCTCGTAGACGATAAGCTCGCTTTTAACTCCCGCCTTTAAATATTTTTCATGCATGCGCACGGTATTGGAGAGGAAGAGATCGCGCGTACCGCTCACGAGCAGGGTCGGGGGCAGGCCCTCCACGCTGCCGTAGACGGGGGAGATATAGGGGTTCTTTAAGTCTTCCTTACCGCAGTAGACCTCCACGGCCGCCTGAAGCCAGCCGTCCCACGAGACGATGGAATTATCCACGTACTCATTGGTGTAATAGGTATCTCCTACCTTGGCGACGTCCGTCCACGGCGTTAAAGCCGCGAGCGATGCGGGCAGAGGCAGGCCCTGATCGCGCGCCTGCATGGCGAGAATGAGGGTCATGGCGCCACCCGTCGAAGAGCCGAAAACGGCGATATTCTCACTCTTCACGGTCTTAAGGAGTTCCTTATACACGGCAAGGGCATCGTCGGTGGCAGCCGGATACGGGAACTCGGGGGCCAGGCGGTAATCGACCGCGAGCACGCGGTAGCCGCTCTCGCCGGCCATTTCCGCGCCCTCATAGAGAATGGAGAGGCCCTGACCCAGAACATAACCGCCGCCGTGGATAAAGAGGAGCACCTTGTCTTCCTTGCCCGCCCCTACTTCCTCAGGTTCCATCCAGTACACGGGCACGCCGCCTATCTTATCCTCGGTAAGCGTGATCCCGTAATGATCGAGGGCGGCCTGCGATCCCTGACGCTGCGCGGCGTGGATCCAGTCCTTGAAATTAAACCAGTCCTCCGCGCTGTTTAAGGGCGTATCCCAGTAGGTATTGGGCGCGGCGATAATGGCCTGCATCTCGGGGCTTACCGTGTCGGGCACCGGAAAAGAGCGGGGCGCGGCCGCAGCTGCGGACAGGCAGCAGAGAGTACTTAAAGCGAGAACTAAGGAAGTGACTTTGCGCATGGATTAATTCCTCGGACAGCTGATGTAAAGCAGATAACGGCTTAGGTGATAGCTTAGTAAAAGCGGCAGGCAAAAAACCGAGCTCAGATCGCAGAAAATCAGATACGCGGACTTATCGTAGTCAAAAAAGCCAAAGGAAGCCTGCATGAGGAAGCGGTCAAGATAGCCCCCGGTTACAAAGACGTACAGGCCGTTTACGGCCAGGAGATGAAGGAGCAGAAGCACGACCCTGGCGACCTTCTTCCCCAGGTTCTCCCCCAGGAGGGTAAGGAGTGCGTACAGATGCAGCCCTAAATGCGCCCCCGTAAGGAGCAGGGCGTAAATGGAGGCGCTCACGTGCACATCGCGCCACAGCCCGCGCCCTCCCACGTGGATAAAGTCAAAGACGTGATGGGAGATGAAGATTCCCGAGAGGAACATCAGCGCGTAGAGAGCAAGGAGACACACGGTAAGCGTGTCGCGCAGCCTGAAGTACGGCGCAGGGTTGTGAAAGAGCGCCTTAAAAATGAAAACGTTGTACGAAACGTGCAGCAGCACCGCAATTAAAAACAGAGCACCCACGTACTCATGCACGGTAAGGCCTAAAAGCTGCGGCACGTAAAGATTGAGAGCAAGGAGGATGAGGATGAGCAGTCCGAAGGCATGGAGCGTAAACTTAAGCGCCCGCGCCCCGCCTGACTGAAAAGCTGTCACGGTGTTCTGCATGGCACTCCTTATCGTTAAGCCAAAAGCGGGTAAGGGGCCCCTACCCGCGCAATTCGTTTATGAACAGATCTTAAAGCCTTCAGACTTAAACCGTTAAGAAACTCCTTAACCTCGGCAGGGGTACCCTCGTCGGTGACGTTGCGCCCGCGGCACTCGTAGCCATCCAGCACGGTAGAGTCGGGTAGCGCCGCCTCTACATCTCCCTGGGAGCGGCCAAGGCGCGAGCCTTCGTGGGTGCAGAAGGGGATGACGGTCTTGCCCTTCAGCGCGCCGCTGTCAAGATAAGTGGCCACGGCCATGGGATACGTACCCCACCAGTTGGGATAGCCTAAGAAGACCACGTCACAGTCTGACACATCGGGCAGGGACTTTAAGGCGGGGCGGGCCTTAGCGTTCTGCTCGTCACGGGCCATATCCACCGTGGCATCATAATCCTCAGGATAGGGATTGACCACCTCAAGGGCAAAAAGCTCACCTCCCGTGTTTTCCGCGATGAGGCGGGCGATAGTCTCGGTATTGCCCACGCTCTTGCCTTCCTGCGCGTCGGGATTACCGTGTACGCGGTTGTGCAACAGCGAAAAATACACCACGGCCACCTTATGGGATGAGAAATCCGCAGCCTGAGCTAAAGAAGAGAATGCCAGCGTGCTTACCGCCATGCACAGGGCGGCCGCGCCTAAGGTAAAGAAACGTAAACTTTTCATGAAAAACTCCTGAATAAAACAGTGTCTTAAGCTTAGCGGCAAGCGTCCGTCCCGCGCTTGCCCAATTCTCTAGAGCCGATACCCCTTAATCTCAGTTGCTTGCCTTTTTCTCTACTCCACGGCCCTGAAGGTGACGGGGGATGAGCCCGAGCCCTCGATCGCCCTGAGTGCCTCCTCGCTCATGGAACCTAAGCGCAGCAGATCGCCGGGGCTTGAGTAGTTCACGCGGAAAGCGCAGAGATTGCCCCACGGCACGTAATAGCAGAGATCGCCGCGCTTAACCTGCACCGCCTCCTTATACGAGCGCACCGAAAGCTTCTCGTCTAAATAGGCGATGCGCTCATTGCGCCCGAAATCCTCGAAGGAAAGCGTCACGGGCAGCTCTTTTAAGAACTCCTCCGCGTACGCGTTATCCTCTAAAGTCACGGTGAAAGAGCGCTCCCCCACCGTCATCACGATATCCTGTGCCATAGCAGAGCCTCCCGTTAAGGCGGCCAGGGCCATGCCCGCCGCCAGCATCCATACCTTGAGCATACCGTTATCCCGCGTTACTTCTTTAAGGTGACGGCGTTGACCTGCCCCTGAGCATTTAAGGTGCGCGGGAAACCGATATAGGGCACCATCACGGTCAGGGCGTCTAACAGCATCTCACGGGTATTGCCCACGTTGAGATTGCCCTGCGCGTGCGCCGCCACCTGCGGTCCACAGCCGCCCAGAGCTGCGATGTAGACAAAGGTTAAAAACTCGCGCTCCTTTAAAGGCAGGGCCTTACGGGTATAGACATCGCCGAAGCAGAAACCGGTCAGGAGATCAACGTTAAGGTGTTTTGCCTCCTCCGGGGTACTCTCGTGCATGGCATTGATGTGCTCCGCGCCGAAAATGCCCTGCTGAACGGCAAGACCGTCCTTAAAGCGGTTCGTGTCATCCACGGTGCCAGCCTTCTCAAGCTCCGTGGGCAGATTGAGATCCTCAAGGGTCTGCATGAAAACCTTCTCAGCACGGTCGATGCGCGAGAGTCCCACGTAGGACATGCCCTGATAGAGAGTCTCGCGGATCTCCACGGGAGCGATGCCGCTCTTAATGGCCTTTTCGATTTCATCCTCAAGCAGTGCCGTATCGCCTTCGGTGGCGAGGGTGGCAATCTTGACTAAAGCCTGCATACGCGGCGTTAAATGCGTCACGTAGGATGGAGTGTCGCGATCAGATAAACGGGAAATAATGGCGCTTAATTCAGTGCCGGCGTTGATGCTGTTGTCAGCCATAACGGAACCTCCGCATACAGTGGCGGCACACAGGGCCGCCGCTGCCGTGTATTTAAGGAAACTCTTCATACTTCTCTCCTCAGAGCCATAAGGTAAGCCTCCTCTGTCACTTCCTCACCGTATACAAGAAGGTTATTGGGCAGATTGGTGAGCATCGAGAGCACGGTAAGCGGCGTGTCCTCTGCGGCTCCGATCCAGTGCCAGCGCCCCGGGTGCACCCGCACCACGGTTTTGGGTGTAAGCGCCGTGATAATCCCGCCTGACTGCTCAATAACCCCTCTGCCCTCCAGGGTGAGGAAAATCCGCCCCCCGCTGGCGCACTGCCAGAAGGTACGCGCCCCGGCGCTGAAGCTGAGCTGACAGAGCGGGGCATTAAAGACGGGATCGTTCGCGCTTAACACCGTAAGCTCGGCCTTACCGGTAAGACTTAACCTTAATCCTTCCTCAGGCGTTAGTATCTGGCGCGCGACAATCGGCATCTTTAAAACCCCTGTGCTTTGACGATGGTTAAAGCTTAGCGCGTCTTTTATGTCATGAAAAATACTCTCTTATTATGCTTTTTAATGCTTAATGGGTATGACGGCCCGGGAGATTGAGTACAATAATCGGGACAGAGACAGGTTATGGAGCCGTTTATGGATCTTAAAGTCATGCGCTATTTCGTAAGTACCGTGAAAGCGGGCAGCATCACCAGGGCCGCCGCCACGCTCTACGTCACGCAGCCGACCTTAACGCGCCAGATCCATGAGCTCGAGGAGGAATTAGGCCACCCGCTTTTAGAGCGCAGCCGTCAGGGTATCAGTCTCACCCCCCGCGGGCTTATCTTCTATCAGCGCGCCTCGGAACTGCTGGAAATGGCGACACGGCTTAAGGATGAGATCAGGGGATCAGATGAGCTGGCCGGCACCATCACCATGGCCGTTGCCGAAACTCCCGCGATGAGCATTCTCGCCTTGTCCATGAGCGGTTTTATCAGGGAGCATCCCTTCGTGAGCTTCGACGTCATCTCAGCCTCGCGCGATCTGGCCCTGCCAAGGCTTAACGCGGGCCTTTGCGATCTCGCCCTGCTCATTCTGCCCCCCGATCCGAGCATGGATTTTATCGATCTGCGCGCGGCCTGTCCGTGGGGACTTATCGTGCCCAGAACGCACCCCCTCGCTGTCAAAACGCAGATCACCGCAGCCGATCTGCGCGGTCTGCCCCTGCTCATGAGCAAAGGCCCCCTCAGCTCCGGAGATCTCGACGCATGGCTGGGCTTTCCCGCCACGCAACTTCGGATCGGGGCTACCTTTAATCTTCTGAACAATTCACTGCCCATGGCCCGCGCGGGCATGGGAGCGGTACTGACCTTTGCGGGGATCGTCGATCCGCTGCCTGACGATCTGCTCTTTATCCCTCTCCACCCGCGCATTAACAGCGGGGCCTATCTTGCCTGGAAAAAGGCCCGTCCCTTAAGTGACGCCGCGCGGCTCTTTTTAGAGCGGGCACGCGAGGAAATAAGAGCGAGGGGAGCTTTCGTCCCGTCCTGAACTGACCTTTTGCCGGTATCTTTCATGAAAAGCCCGCGCATGGTGTATGATCTAGCCATCTTGCGGGGGTATCAATGTGAAAAGTGCTGAATCGCGACTCTCTCCTTTTTTTGAGTTTGACGTAGACACGTGGTCTACCTTCAATCACAAATCGCAGAAGCTGCGCTTAACCGAAGAGGAACTTGCTGGCTGCCTTGCCTTTAACGACCGGCTCTCTTTAGAGGAGGTCAACCGCGTCTATCAGCCCCTGTCACGCCTTTTATACCTCTACTATCACTCGCGTCACGATCGCTCCACCGTCATTCAGCAGTTTTTAGGCAAATCCATCGAGTCAGCCCCCTTTATCATTTCCATCTCAGGATCGGTCTCGGTGGGCAAGACCACGACGGCGCGCCTGCTTCATCACCTCTTAAGCGCATGGCCCACCGGTCCTAAAGTCGCCCTCATCACCACCGACGGCTACCTCTATCCCAATCAGGTGTTAGAGGAAAAGGGCATCATGAATAAAAAGGGCTTTCCCGTCTCCTATGACGTCAAATCCCTGATGCGCTTTTTAGTGGACGTCAAGGACGGCGTAAGAAATCTGCACGTTCCCGTGTACTCCCATCTCTCCTATGACGTAATTCCGGGAAAGTACACCCTGGTCGACCGTCCCGATATCCTCATCATCGAAGGCGTCAACGTGCTGCAGAACGGCGCGGACTATCCCGAGATCCGCAACCGCGTCTTTATCTCCGACTTCATCGACTTCTCCATCTACGTCGATGCCGATGAGGACAATCTTATCCGCTGGTATATCGATCGCTTCCTGAAGCTGCGCGAGAGCACCTTTGACGATCCGCAGTGCTACTTCCACCGTTACGCGCGCATTCCCGAGGACGAGGCCGTGCACCTGGCCAAGTTCATCTGGCAGAGCGTCAATCACCCCAACCTCGTCGAGAATATCCTGCCCTGCCGCGGACGGGCCCATCTCATCTTAAGGAAGGGTCACGATCACGCCATAGAGAAGGTGTTTTTAAGAAAATAGTCAGTGACTGCCGGTAAGCAGCAACCGGCGATCAGCCCTTAGCGGGCAGCATCAAACAGGCTGTCTAAGGATACGACACGCGTGACACTGTCTGAAAACTGATTGACCTTTATACCATACGGACAGACCATCACTATATGTATGGACTGTTTTTCAGGAACTTCCATCGCCAGACGCCTGCGCTTATTTTCAAGTGTCTTCCAGTAGCGGCCAGTTATTGCGTAAGGCTGATCTGTATACTTCATCTCGCAGAGATCAACTATATTGTCAGAACGGGCGATTAACAAATCGATCTGAGCTCCCGGCACCCCATCCTTTTCCTTGCCCTGCCACGCGCAGACATCGCTGATGATCCCCGCAATTCCCAAAGCCTTTTTCAGCTCCCTGACATGCTGCATGCAGACGCGTTCAAAGGCCCGGCCCTGCCAGGCTATATAGGAACTGCTGTGCATCAGCATCCTGAAAGATTCTTCATCAAGATTGGCTCTGTCTGCCATAAAGGCAAAATAAAACAGCGTGAAATTATCCATAAGCTGGTAAACGGCATCTTTCTTCCTGTTGAAGAGCTGACTGTAGCGGCGAATGAAGCCGCACTCGCAGAGATTTTCCAGCATCGTGCTAATCTGACCATTAGAGGTCAATCCCGTAGCCATGATTAGCTCCGCCCGTGTCATGCCTTTCTTTTTCCTGCCTAATTCAGCAATAATGCGGTAATATTTTTCAGGACTTTCAAACTGTGAGGCATAAATCTCGTTGTACTCATAGCGTAATTCCCCGTTTTCAGCAAAACATAAAGAACTTACGTTCTGCATCACGCTCTTTCCGGCTTCAAATTTTGACCAGTAAAAAGGTATCCCTCCAAAAACCATATATGCATCCACAATCTGCTGACGGGAATAGCGCAATAAGCATTTTTCTGAGAACAGCTCACATTCGGCCAGGGTAAACGGAGCCAGATTAATACGGCAGGTAACGCGGTTATGTAATCCTCCGCGGTTTTTCAGCACCTTACTGATAATCCATGATGAGGCACTGCCGCATATGATAAGCAGGATATCCTGACGCGGGACTGCAAACGTGTTCCAGAAGTACTCCAGAGCAGAAACGAATCCCGAACGGGGCGTATCCATCCATGGCATCTCATCAATAAAGACCACCTTACGCTCTGCCTGAGAAGCATTTAAAAAATCTCCTAAGGCAGCAAAAGCCTCATCCCATGAAGAAAATGGACGGGAAAGCTTAGCTCCCTGTTTATTCAGGGCCGTATAAAAACGCTGCAGGAGCAGTGCCTTCGTCATCTTATATGACCCGGTGTGCTTAAACACCATGCGCTCTTTAAAAACCTGCTCAATAAGAAAGGTTTTTCCCACACGGCGACGGCCATACAGTGCTACAAATTCGGAACGTGACGAGGCATAGGCCTTTTCCAGACGTTCAATTTCAGTCTGCCGGCCGATGAGTCCGTAATCTCTTCCCATAGCGATCTCCTTAAAGGACTGTGCGCCTATAAATCCGCACTGTGGCTCTTGCAATACGCGGTATGTCAGGATGTTTATTAAGGGGCAGAGCCTGCCTTTCACATTTAGTTTAACCTTAGAGCGCAATTAAAAGTTGCCAAATCGGCGATTTTGAGACACATTTGGCAACTTTTATACTCAAAATAAAGGTTAATTCGCTAAATGTTTATTTAGCTGTAAAAGATAATTGATTTTATACAGGATAAAAGAATATGAGCCATATTTGGTGTATTAGTTGCCAAATCTACACTTTTTATTAAGATTTGGCAACAATCATCTCCATAACACCCACTTACTCTAACTAGTTACACAAAAGCAGCGTTTTGTATATAATTAGGGATTAATAACCAGATTTTGTCATTATGGTTGCCAAATCTGCTTTTTTTGACCACATTTGGCAACTTTTCACCCGCCTAAAAAGCAGGGCCGAACGCAGGCTGTGCCGTAACGGGGCGTGAGCGGCGGGATCGGTGCGCGGCTTTTAGCGCTGTCTACAGCACCACGTGGCCTGTCGCGAAGCTGCGGCGCTCTTTCCCCGTATTGAGGATAAGCTCCCCGTTACCGGAAATGCCGCGGGCTACGCCCGTCACTTCCTCATCCTCAAGCTCGAGCGTGACGGTTCTGCCGCAAAGCCGGTCCACAGCATCAAAGCGTTCTTTAAAGGGAAGGAAACCCAGACGGTTAAAAAGGGCCACATCCCCGCGCACCGCGTCAATGAGGGCGATGGAAAGAGCGTCGCGGGTAAGGCCCTTAAGGCAGTCATCGACGCAGGCTACTGTGCGGCCCTGCAGGACATGGCGCGAGTGCACGTTAAGCCCGATACCGCAGACGGCGCAGAGGGTTCCGTGGCGGTGGCCTGTCTCCACGAGGATGCCGGCAAGCTTGCCCTCGCCAAAATACAGATCGTTAGGCCACTTTAGCGCAATCCCGGTAACGCCAAGGGAGTTTAAGGCCTCGATGGCGGCTAACCCCACCACTAAGGAGAGTCCCGCCGGAGAATGGGACTCATCTAAGTCACAGACGACAGATAAAGCAAGATCGCGGCCTAAGGAGTTCTTCCAGCCGTGTCCGCGCCGGCCGCGGCCGGCGCTTTGCAGCTCACAGAGGAGCGCGTCACCCGAGACCGTGTTGTTAAGGTTCTCAAGGAGAGCAGTGTTGGTGGAGCCTGTTTCCGGCACGACGCTGACGCGGCCTCTGCCGGTGACGGCGTCAAAGATGACGTTCTCGTGCAGCAGATCCACGGGGCTTAACAGCCGGAGCTGCTCCCCCTCAGCGATCAGCGGCAGATCAAGTGATGAGGCAAGCTCGGGCATAAGCATCAGGGCCTCACGCGTCAGCGACAGCCTCTGTGAAAGATCCTTAAGTTCCATGCCCTCAGGATGAGCGTTTAAAAGCTCCGTAAGAGCCAGGAGCTCCTTTAGACCCTCTCCCATGGCACCTCACCGTGACGGCCGAAAATGCGCACCTCGGGAATCAGCGTCACCTTAAAGAGTTCCTCGACGCGGGCGGCGATATAGCGGGCCAGGGAGACAATCTCGTGAGGACGGGCCTGACCGCGGTTGACGATGACGAGAGCCTGATGCTCCCAGGTACCGGCGTGTCCATGAGTAATGCCGCGGCAGCCGGCTTTGTCGATGAGGTAACCTGCCGCCAGCTTGAATTTGCCGTCCGCGGTGGGATAGACGGGCAGATCGGGCCAGGTTTCCTTAAGCGTCGCGACCTTATCGGCGTCCACGACAGGGTTTTTGAAAAACGATCCGGCGTTGCCCACGAAACGCGGATCGGGCAGCTTGCGCTCGCGCAGCGCGAGCACACGGTGACGCACCGCCCCGGCGCTGGTTAAGGAAGGATCGTTATCGAGCCCCGGGTAGGTAAGGCAGGGCTTAAAGCCTTCCTCAAAGGCAAAATGGACGTGAGTGATGAAATAGCGGCGCTGCTTCTGCTCCTTAAACACCGAGGTGCGGTAGGCAAAAGCGCATTCGTCATGGCTTAGGGTAAAAGCTCTGTGGGTGTCGAGATCGTAAACCTCGACGCCGGTAATAAAAGAGCCGATTTCACGGCCGTAAGCGCCGATATTCTGCACGGGGGCCGCGCCCACGGTGCCGGGAATACCCGAGAGGTTCTCAAGGCCGGTGATGCCGTAGCTTAACAGCGCCTGAATGAACTCATCGAGCACCACTCCCCCGCCCGCGGTCACCTGATAGGTGCGTCCCGTCTTGACGATCTCAAGACCCTTGATGGCGTTGATGACCGCAAGGCCCTCGTAGTCATCAATAAAGAGTACGTCCGAGCCTAAACCCAAAATCAGCGTCTCGGGGGCGCTAACGGTCTTTAAGTCACTGACCGAGCGCACGATAATGCCCGCGTAGGCTTTAACGTCAAGGCCAAAGGTATTGTAGGGAAGGAGGTCAAACATTAAGCGCTGACCCTCTCGATGGTGCCGCCTAAGCCGCGGAATTTCTTTTCGATGTGCTCGTAGCCGCGGTCCATATGGTAAATGCGATCCACCACCGTCTCGCCCTCGGCCACGAGACCTGCGATAACGAGACAGGCCGAGGCGCGTAAATCGGTCGCCATGACCTGCGCTCCCTTTAAGGCGGGCACGCCCGTGATCATCACCGTATTGCCCTCAATCTTTAAATGCGCGCCCATGCGGATAAGTTCCGGAACGTGCATGAAACGGTTTTCAAAAATGGTCTCGGTGACGGAGCTTGACCCCTTCGCGATGGCGTTTAGCACCGTGAACTGCGCCTGCATGTCGGTGGGGAAGCCTGGGTGCGGAGCGGTGACGATATCCACGGGGGTGATCTCGCGCCCGCGCATATCAAGGGTAATGTCGGTGCCGCTGACCTCGATTAAGGCATTGGCCTGACGGAGCTTGGAGAGCACCGCCTCGAGCGTGGAGGGCAGCGTATGATGCAGCGTGACATAACCGTGAGTGGCCATGGCCGCCACTAAATAGGTGCCGGCCTCGATACGGTCGGAGATGATGGTGTGCTCACCGCCGTGTAATTTAGGCACGCCCTCAATCTCGATGGTGGCGGTACCGTCGCCCTTGATCATGGCGCCCATCATGCGCAGGCAGTCAGCTAAATCCACGACCTCAGGTTCACGGGCGGCGTTGTCGATCACCGTGGTACCGTCGGCCAGGGCCGCGGCCATCATCAGATTCTCGGTGCCGGTCACGGAAACCTTATCCATGATGATATGCGCCCCGTGCAGACGCCCGCCCACGGCGGTGGCGCGGATATAGCCCTCATCGAGGTTCATCTTTGCGCCCATCTCGATTAGGCCCTTGACGTGCTGATCGACAGGCCGGGCCCCGATGGCGCAGCCGCCTGGCAGCGACACCTCGGCCTCGCCTAAATAGGCAGTTAAGGGACCTAAGGCCATGATCGAGGCGCGCATGGTTTTAACTAAATCGTAAGGAGCGACTCTTGAGGTGACGGCCCCTTCGATGCGGTAGGAGTTATCGCCAAGGCGCGTGTACTCCTTGCCTAAAATCTTCAACAGCTTAAAACAGGTGGCAACATCCCTTAAATCCGGAACGTTGTTGAGGATGACGGGATCCTCGGTGAGCATGGTCGCCAATATGATGGGCAGGGCCGCGTTCTTGGCCCCCGAAATACTGACCTCACCGGCGAGGGGACGCCCCCCTCTTATCACGAATTTATCCAACTCTTTTCACCTGCAAACAGCACACCCCGGGAAACCTCCGCCGGAGCCTGACAAAACGCCTCATTATAGCGCAAAGCAGGGCCGTTTTGCCTTTAGACCGGCATCGGCAATGGCGTGAGAAACCCGGGACATTCCTCGCGGAACTGCCCCGCATCAGCCCCAGCCACCATTAACGGAAAAAGTGTTACTCCTTAAGTTTACAGCTCTCAGCTCCTGTACAGGAGGCCTGCTCAGGGGTGACCCTTTGTAGTCACCACCGCTTCTGGCATACATGGTTAAGAAATATCCCAGATGCTCTGATTCACGTGGAACATATGTGCTTATAATGAAAAACACACGTATATCATCATAATTTAAGAGAAGATAACCATGACTGAAGCTGTAACGCAATCTCCCAACGTAAGATGGAATATTTCGGTTCCTCCTGATTTTGATGAGGCTACCCGTATCTACCTGGCCTCCCAGGGAGGGAAAAAAGGAGCACTTTCCTTGCTGGTGCAAAAGGCTGTTTCCCGATACATTTTGTCTTCCATTACAGATGAAGCAAAAGAGAGAGTGCGACAGTCCGGACTGACTCAGGAAGAGCTTGACAAAATCATTACCGATGGTATCGCCTGGGCGAAAGAGCAACCCGATGAAAGTCGTTCTTGATACGAATATCCTGATTTCAGCTCTGATTTCGCCGCATAATCCACCTAACATGATTCTTGAGTCATGGTTTAACGGTAAATTTGAGCTTCTGACATCTAATGAGCAGTTAAACGAAGTGCGTAAAGTATCACGCTATGAGCATCTTCAGCCATTTTTACAGCGACATCGTGTTGGATTGCTCATTAATCGCATGCGCAGTCTTGCAACTCTGATTAAATCGGGAACGCTACTCTCAAAAGAAGCACTTGATCCCGACGACAACTTTTTAATTGCGATTTGTGAGGCAGGTTCAGCAAACTATCTTGTTACTGGCGATCAGCGTGCAGGGTTGCCTGAACGCAAACACGCTGTAGCAACTGAAATACTTACTGCATCAGAGTTCGTGTCACGGTATCTTAGTTAACCATGGCGCTTAAGGAGCACCTGAGTGCCCCTTAAGCTCAGGATTACCTGCGGTTGCCAAGAATATAGGGGGTCTCCTGATAGATGTAATTGACCCAGTTGGCAAACAGGAGCGAGGCATGCGAGCGCCACACGCAGGGCGGGGGCAGATCCGGATCGTCATGCGGGAAGTAATTCTCGGGGATATTGGGATTCTTACCCGCGTTGAGATCGCGCCGGTACTCCTCGGCAAGCGTCGAGGCGTCATATTCGGGATGACCCGTCACGTAGATCTGGCGCTTGTCGGGGCTGCAGCCTAAAAACATGCCCGTGCGGGGGCTGTCGGCCAGAACCTGTAAGTCGGTCTTTTCCTCGATAATCGAGGTGGGGAAGTCGATAAAGCGCGACTGCGGGGCGAGGAAACGGTCGTCAAAACCGCGGATTAAGGGATCGGTACTGTGCGCGGAGTTTTCCCAGAAAATGCCCGAGAGCTTGTCCTTGCGGTACATGAGGGGCAGATCGTAGAACACCTTTAAGGCCGCGGCCACCGCCCAGCACGAAAAGAGCGTCGAGGTGACGTGCTCTGATGACCAGCGGATCATGCGCTCGAGGCGCTCCCAGTAATTGACGTCGTCAAAATCGACCTGATCCAGGGGAGCCCCGGTGATGATCATGCCGTCGTAATAGCGGTCTTCCACCTCGTCAAAATTCTTGTAGAAGGTATCAAGATGCTTTTGCGGCGTGTTGCGCGAAACGTGCTGATCGACACGCAGAAGCTCAATGTTGATCTGAATGGGCGAATTGGAGAGCTTGCGTAAATACTGAATTTCCGTGGTGATCTTCTTGGGCATCAGGTTTAAAAAGAGAAACTCCAAGGGGCGGATATCCTGATGCTCAGCGCGCTCCTCGGTCATCACGAACACCCGCTCGGAGGAAAGTACGGCGGTAGCGGGCAAATCATTGGGAATTTTAATCGGCATAAGGGCCTTCCTGCGCCAGTGCGCTAGTGTAAACTTGTCTTAGAACATTACAGTATAAGATCTGAGGCAGCCTATGCAAGTAGAAATCATCTCCACGGGCGATGAGGTCATCACCGGTTTTATCACTGACACCAACGTCGCCTGGCTCTGCCAGGAATTATTAAGCTTAGGCATTCAGCCCCACCTGCGCCACACGGTGGGCGATAATTTAGAGGACATCGTCAGCCTCTTAAAGGAGCGCTCAGAGCACTGCGACGTGCTCCTCGTTAACGGCGGCACGGGCCCCACATCTGATGACAACACCACCGAAGCCGCCGCCCTCGCCGCGGGGGTGCCTCAGGTGTTAAACCAGACGTGGCTTACCCGTCTTGAGGCCTGGCATAAGGAGCGGGGACGCACCATGCCTCAGACCAACGTCAAGCAGGCGATGCTCCCTGAGGGCGCCCAGATGCTCGACAATCCCCGCGGCACGGCCTGCGGCTTCATGTTAAAGATTAACCGCGCCACCTGTTTCTTTACGCCGGGCGTCCCCTCCGAGTTCAGGCCCATGTATCTAAACGAGATCCGTCCGCGCCTTGTTAAGGACTTTTTAGACGGCGTGCACACGCAGGTCAAGCGTCTCTTTCTGTTCGGGATCTCCGAATCGCTGTTAGGGCAGAAGATCGAGGCCCTGCAATTACCCGCCTCCATCGTGGTGGGCTACCGCGCCGCCTATCCGCTCCTTGAGTTAAAGCTCATCGAGAACGATCTGAAAGACGGCGAAGAGGCTACGGCCCTGGAGCGCATTCAGCCCGTCATTGCGCCCTATCTTATCTGCGAGGACACCTTCGATTTGCCCTCCCTCATCCGCAATGCCCTGGGTGAGGAGCGCCTGGCCCTCTTTGATAACGTCACGGCAGGCACCCTTGCCTATCAGCTGGCCTCCGCCAATTTAAGCTGCGCCTACCTCTCCTCCGAAGGCCTTAAGGGCAGCGTGCGCGATACCCTCCTTGCAGGCTCCGAGCGCTATTTCCTCGCCCTGCTGCAGGACGTGGACGGCAAATCCTTCCACCTTGAGTTAAAGGACACTAAGGAAAAGCGCGTCTGGAACCGCATCTACAATCTCGAGGTGACGCTTAAGGACCGCAAGAAGGCCGCCATCGCCTTAATCGCCGCGGATTTCCTCTTAAGCGCCCTTACGGGCAAGAGCGCCCTCACCCCCGACAACTGCGAGATCACGGTCTTAAGCGCGGGAGAGAACTATGTCGCTTAGCGTCATCGTCCTTGCCTACAACGAAGAGCGCAATCTGCCTGACTGTCTTGAGAGCCTTAAGGGTCTTGACTGTGAGATCCTCGTCGTAGACAGCGGCAGCACCGATCGCACCCCTGAGATCGCAAGGGCCCACGGGGCACGCCTTATTGAGGTCCCCCACGCCACGGGCTGGGGCGAAAAGCGGCAGTTAGCCCAGAAGGAGGCCACGGGGGAGTGGATTTTGCACCTTGACAGTGACGAGCGCCTCACCCCGGAACTTCAGGAGGAGATAAAGGCGGTCCTGCAGACGGCCACGGGGCACGAGATCTTTCAGATCGCCCGCCTAAACCATCTCTTTGGCGAGCAGATCGCCCACTGCGGCTGGTACCCTGACTACGTGCGCCGTCTTTACAGAAAGGACTTCACCTCCTTTAACGACGCCTACGTCCACGAGCATGTCATTATCCCTGAGGGAGGCCAGGTCAGAGCTTTAAAGCACCCCCTGCTCCACTATACCTACGCCACGGTCGAGCACTGCCTTGTAAAGCAGAAAAACTACGCCCTGGCCTTTGCCGAGGAAAAGCTGAAAAAGGGCAGACGCGTTACGCTGTGGAGCATTCCCTTCAGGGGACTCTTTTCCTTTATCCGCGTGCTTATCATCCGGCAGGGCTTTAAGGACGGGCGCTGGGGTTTATGGAACGCCATCTCCACGGCCACCTATACCGTGAATAAATACCTCGCCCTCTACGCAAGGCAAAACCATAAGGCCCTGCGCAGCTGCGAGGCCGCGGGCTCCTCTGAGAAGGGGCACTGAACACGCCACTGAGCTTACTCTCTGCGCCACGTTCTCTGCACCCGTTACCGCCATAAAGCTTCGCCCGTCTGTGTGGTGGTAACGGGGTTCTCCCCTGCCCTGCCCCGGGTTACACCTGCCCTGCGACATCCATATAATCAGGAGTCTTAAGGTTCAGCCGCTCATGAACTTTTAATTTGCACGTAAAAACGTATTCTCCGGTTGCGCTGTCATAGAAACCGCCCCGACTCTGCAAATCCGCACGCCGTGCCCGCAAGTTTTTGCAGAGCGCCCGGGATCTCAACCCCTCTCAGGGAAACACTATCATCCTTAAAAGAGTTCCTAAGCTCTGACACGGCTTTTTCCTTTAGGCCGAAAAGGCACTCTCAAACCACTCTTTCCAGCCCGCCGCCTGCACAAAGCGCGCCTCCCCGTCAGAAAGTGACGGAAGTTTCCAGCCCCCGTTCACGGGCGTCACCTGACGCTGCAAAACGCCTAAAACCTTTTCCGCGCGCTGCAGCGTCTGCCTCGAGTACAGCGTCGCGGCATGGACACAGTCAGCCCATGATGTAAGCGAGAGCATGAGAAGCAGCGCTTTTACGAAGGGCGTACACTCCATGTTCTCAAGTAAGCGCGTATTGCGCATATAGCCATAGCGCAGCGCCTGATTGAAGGTCACGGTCAGACGGCTGACGGCCTCCACAGTCTCAGGCTCAAGGCGCGGATTGGTCGTGATGTGGGCATTAAAGCCCCCTAAGAGCATCCTTTCGTCAGGATTGCGTATGGGGCTGTCCTTAAAGCGGTTTTCCTGGCTCATAAAGGCACGGCGTGTCTCATTGTCAAAGAGAAGCATCCTTCCTTCACGCCCGTCACCCAGGTCATAGTCACAGCTTCCCATACAGGCGTCTTCATAAAGAGGCTCAGTCAGGAACTCAGGTCCATGCTCTTTACAAAAGCGCAGGGCGGTTTTACGCGCTTCACGGGAAAGTCCCTCGGGCTCTAACCACTGCACGGAGTAGATCCGCTCGCCTAAGGCAAGAGCGCCAAAGCTAAGCCCTTTGAGCTCTTCCCCGCTGATGGCGTCAAAAAGGGTAATGTCCCCCTCAAAGCCCGCCTCACGCAGCAGTCTGCCCGTCTTTACGTAATCAATAAGGCCGTCCGTGAAGGGTGCGGGCAGGAAATACAGAGGTCTTAAATCCTCATGCGACACCACTATCCAGATAAGACCGTGGCCCGTCTCCCCTTTAAGGGTCTCAGGAACATCCTTACACTGCAGCATCTCCACTGCCTGGGGACGGGTGGGATGCGCGCTTAAATCTGCCATCACCGCCATGACGGGGGAGGAAGGCTGCCACAGACTCCCTCTCAGAGAGGCCTGTTTCCGCCAGCCATCTAAAAAAGCACTTTTAAACTCCTCATTAAGCGCCTTTAAATCCGCTCTGAGATCTTTAAGGACTACCCTGTCGCGGCATAATGGGTAACAGCTCTTTAAAAAGGCGTACTGGGACGAGGGCGAACCGCCGGCGTTAAACTGCAGCTGCGCTGCCATCAGGGCCAGATGCAAAGCCGCCCTGTCACTGCCAGCGATGTCACTCAACCATGGCAGTAAACTCTCCATGCATCTGGCGTGCTGAAAATGCTGTAAAGTCACTTTATCATGCAGCGAGGCCGTGCCGCCCCAGTTAAACCAGCCCATGAAAACTCCTTTACTTACTCACTGCGCTCCATCTTACCTAAATCCCCTGCCAAAATCTGCCACCGCCTCCGTGCTTTTTCTCTTAAAATTTACCGTGGACAGGGGACAACTTATCATGTAAAATGTGCGGCATCCTGAGTGCTGACTTGGCTCAGATGGTAGAGCAATTGATTCGTAATCAATAGGTCGCGAGTTCGAGTCTCGCAGTCAGCACCAGCTCCTCTCATCCTGATCTGCTGACAAAGTGCACTTTTACCCTTTACCTAATACCGTCAGGATAGCTTATGTATGCCAGATGCGCCTTGCGATAAGGGCTTTAGACGGCGCCGCGTCTGTCACTTAAGCTGAACCTGAGTATGAGGCGCTTCGACGGAAGAGATCGCCACCACGTCATAATGACTCTCAGATAACACGACAGCATAACAGAGTACAGTTCTGCCGGGGCTCCCCGAGAGATGGTAGTTACGGGAGATAATCTGCTCACGGGCCTCCTCAAGCAAAGCCTCAGCTTTAATCTTAAGTTTCTCAGGTTCGCTCTCATGCCTGTCCCGCAGCAGCCTGAACTCAAAGACGCAGACGTAGCCTTTCTTAACGTTTCTGAAGCTCAGCGTAAGATCGGTTCTGCCCGTCAGCAGATGTTCTTCCCTCGTGACGGACTGCCCCATAAGCCTCAGCACAAGATAGATCATCGCCACATAATCCTGGTCCCTGGCAAGCAGCGCTCTTTCATCGTAAGTAAGCTGCTGCAGGCACTGTCCAAGGATGGTGGCTATCTGCGCGGTATCTTTCTCCATGAGAGCCTTCTGGAAAAGAGCGATCTCACCTGAAGTGAAGAGTGAGTCTTTCCGTTTACGATACAGAGACAGCACATACTCAACAAAGGTCTTAGCCATATAGCCGCGGATCTCGCGGTTGGGATAGCCAAGCGACAGGGACATACTGTCCAGCCTTTCTTTAAAGGTCAGGTAGCCTAGCTGACAGAGCATGACCCTATCCTCTGCCGTATCCAGATCCCGGGGATTGGTAAGCTCATCCAGGGAGATTTCAGCCACCGCATCGGCCTCTCTGAAATCCTCCAGCATTTCCAGAAGTCCTTCAGCGTGCATATCGTGCGTAAGATAATGCTGCAGAAGTGCTGAGGTGCTGCCCGTTTCCACCCAGTAGGAGCGATAGGGATAGTCCTGAGAAGCGTCCTTAAGTAAATTCATGACCGACCATGAGTTGTAGACCCTGGTGGAAAGGCCCAGATCAAAGCAGTAACCGTCGTAATACGCTTTAAGCTTCTCCCTCACTCCTTCCTCCGTATCTCCTGTAAGTACTGCGTAATTACGGATATATGGGGTGAAGTACTTCGTCAGCTCCTCATCGGTAAAGCCCAGCAGCGCCCCGTAATGAGAGTCAAAGGACACATCCTTAAAGACATTGGGAGCTGAAAACAAAGCCGCCTGATTAAATCTCGCGATCTCCGTGACCATGAGAAAACGCAGCTGATCCTTATTGCCCTTGACGTTAAGATAGAAATCCCTGAGCTTCTGCCTTACCTTTCTAAACGCGGCTTCATCCCCGAGATTATCAATTAACGGCCGGTCATATTCATCAATGAGAAGCACTACGCTCTGTGCCAGCTCCTTGCTTAACACCGAACGCAGAAGCGCAGGAGCATTGGAAGCCTGAGAAGCGTACTCAAGTCCGGCACGCTCACACTGCTCTTTGAAGTACGCGAGAAAATTGCCCTCAAAATCCTCCGCGTCTGCAGGGAACATCGAAAAATCCAGACGCAATACCTTACAGGGCTTTTCGTGCCACAGTTTTTCTATCTCCAGACCTTCAAAATAAGTCACTCCATGCTCAAAAAGTGAGGCAATAGTGGAGAGTAGCAATGATTTACCAAAACGGCGCGGACGTGAGAAAAAAACCGGCTGACCGCAGGTCACCAGATCAAAGAACAGCGCGGTTTTGTCCACATAAATCTGGCCTGATTTACGCAGAACCTCAAAATCCGCTACGGGAATGGGGATCCGTTTAAGATCCTGAGTTTCAAAGCACATCTGGACTTCTATCTTCTACCATCCTCACTACTACTCAAACAGCCTGTTCCTAATGCCTGTCAGATCTGCTCTAACTCTTCGATTCTGAACAGACGACTCGCCTGAGAAAGCTCCACAACGGTATGCGCCTTATTAAGCACTTCAGGCGGCAGTTTGTCCTTTAAAATTGAGAACACCAGCTGTACGTTTTTATCAGCGATATAGTCAGTGACGGTATTTAGCTGATGGTCATCCATGAGTTCTTTTTTGTCATTTAAAAGAAAATGCAGGCAAGGGATCTTCTCCTGATCGGCAAAAAGAATATACGCGATGTCAAAGCACAGAATCTCCCCCTGTTTTTTACCCGATCCGATATTGCCATTAAAACTGCCAAACACATATCTTTTGCCGCTTTTAGTATCCTGAACGGTTTTATAGACAGAATAGACCTGACTGTAGAGAATCTGCGAAATTTCGCTGTACCACTCATTAAATTTATCTAGCTGATGATTAAGTTTTTGTTCAAACTCTTTAGATTGCAAATAACCGTTAATAGCATCAAGTTTGTCGCGGAGATCTTGACTCCTGGCTTCGGATTCACTGATCTGTTCAATAATTTTCTCCATGGCCCCCTTGTTGCGATAATTCTCATTGAGGGCGTCCATGACCGCGCTCAACTCATCAAAGACATTACTCTTTGAGAGACGCTGCGACAGCTCTTTTTCTTTTGCAAGAAATTCTTTAAGTTTGATGCGTGCTTCACCAAGCTTGCTTTCCAGCTCCTCAACATTCTGAATGATGAAACGCTCGCGCTCCTCAAGCATCTGATTATGATACTCAACCATATCCTCAAAAGTTTTCTGAATATGCGGAGCAAAACGCTGAATATCTCTATACAGAGTCTTAAGTTTGTCAAAATCACACTGGCAGCGATCTTTTCTCAGGCTATCAATGGTGCTCTGATAGAAGCTCAAACGCATCTGTAACAGTCCCACTTCCTGAGAACTTTGACCCACGTTTTGTTTAATACGCGTCAGCTCTTCAAGTTCCGCTTCGTAGTCAGGATTGTAATTGAGATTATTCTTGCGGATTTTCAAGCGTTCTATCTGTCCATCAATCTGCTTAAGATGGTTAACGAAAACCTCCAGCGGCTCATTAGCCGTCAGTTTTATTCTGTACTGTTCCTCTGTCTTTAAAAGACTGGCAAGCTTTTTTTCTCTTTACCCTCTTCAAAAAAGCAACCAAACATGTAGAGATACAGACTTTCATATGCAAGACTGTCTGTACCAGGATGCAATGTCTCTAAAGTTTTTTCAATATTCCACTGATGAAAGCGCATATTATGCGAGATAAGCGTAAGTGGTAGCTAGTTTCACCTTCACGATCACCCCCTCCATGCCTTAAAAGATCACGGTAAGTTTTAACTGCCGAGGATCTCTATGAGCTCAATTGACATAAACCGCTTTAAGAGCGCCAGATTCAGAC